>SHYO01000076.1 GCA_009692745.1 Chloroflexota bacterium | reverse complement strand
TACCGTGGTCAGGATCGTATGGATTGCGGCCGCCACTTGTGGTATACTGTCCATGGGAAGCTCCTTTGGTATGGAATTGCGTTCACACCTATATCATGCCAAATTAGCTTCCTTTTGTCTATTCCTTAAGTTGATGCGTATGGGGCGCGGTGACCGCGCCCTTACCGGTCATATTACAGTTGACACAACACCGGTGGACAAGGCTCAGGTGTGGCGAGGGGGTAAGTTTTGTCACCCTCTTACTGGATAGGTGAAACCTACAACCCATGTTTCGATTTATTGTGCGCCGCTTGATTTCCATGGTGCCTACCCTGTTCGGGGTAACCCTGATCGTCTTCCTATTCGTCCACCTGATCCCCGGTGATCCCGCCGCGGCGATGCTGCGCGAGAATGCTCCGAAGGAGCTGGCGGCGCGTATCCGCGAACAGCTTGGACTCAACAAGCCGTGGTTTATCAATATAGGCGAGGTCAATTGCCCGCTCACTGCTGGCAAAACGGCTACCACCGATGGCGGCTTGTTTATGACGTACCACAACTGTGAAGGGCTGAGTACGGTTGCTGCGCTACGCTACTGGCAGTTTAAATTGGATGATCCTTTTGACAGCCAGTATCTGCTTTACTTGAGCAAGTTGTTGCGCGGCGACCTGGGCCAATCCCTGGTGACAAAGAACCCCGTTGCCGATGACCTGAAGCTCAAATTTCCTGCCACGATAGAGCTGTCGATTATGGCTTTGCTGGTGGCGGTGGTTATTGGTATCCTGACGGGCATCATCTCTGCCGCGAAGCAGAATACGCCGATAGACACTACCAGTATGTTTATATCTCTGGCGGGTGTCTCGATTCCTATCTACTGGTTGGGGATGATGGGCATATTGGTCTTCGCCGTCTGGCTCCATTGGGTCCCTAGCGGCGCCAGGTTGGGCAACGATACTGAAATCCAACGCATTACTAACCTGTATGTGCTGGACAGTCTGCTGACCTTTAATGGCAATGCTTTAGGGGATGCCCTGAAGCATGTCATCCTGCCGGCCCTGGTGCTGGCGACGGTTCCCATGTCGATCCTGGCGCGGATGACCCGCGCTACCATGCTCGATGTGTTAAATCAAGATTACATCAGGACGGCAGAAGCGAAGGGGTTAGCCAAAATTGTGATCGTCGCGCGTCATGCGCTGCCGAATGCGATGCTTCCCATTATCACGGTGATCGGTTTACAAGTGGGGGGCCTGCTAAGTGGCGCCATCCTGACTGAAACCATCTTTTCCTGGCCGGGTATTGGCCGCTGGGTCTTCGAGTCCATCCAGTTGCGGGATTACCCGGTCATTCAAAATGTGATCCTGGTGATCGCCTTGTTGTTTGTGCTGATCAACCTGCTGGTTGACCTGTCTTACGCGGCGATTGACCCGCGCATCCGATATTCGTAATTGTCTACCAAAGAAGCTCACTATGGCTAATCTGGCAGTAGCAGCCCATGAAGCAAAAATATTACAACGCAAGCAGCGGGGCTTCTGGCATGATGCTGGCGCCCGCCTGATCCGCAGCACCAATGGTCAGGTGGGGATCGTAATTGTGATAATCCTGGTATTGACGGCGCTGCTGGCGATCACGGTGTTTCCCTATAACCCCCGCACCGATAGCGATCTACCCAATCGCCTTAAGTCGCCCACCTGGGCGCCCCAGGATGCCGAAGAAAAACCCAGCTCCCATTTTACCCTGATGGGTACCGATGACCAGGGACGCGACGTCTTGCAGCGGGTGATCCACGGCGCGCCGATTTCTCTACAAGTGGGCCTGGTGTCTGTGGTTTTCGCCCTGGCAGCCGGCAGCGCCATTGGCCTGATCGCGGGATTTTTCGGCGGAGGGCTGGACAATTTCCTGATGCGCTTGATGGATATCATGCTCGCTTTCCCCTCTATCCTGCTGGCGATCGGGATCGTGGCGGCCCGCGGCCCGGGACTCAACAACACGATTCTGGCCATCAGTATCGTCAATATTCCCATCTATGCCCGGATTACCCGCTCCACCACGCTATCCATCAAAGAGCAAGATTATATCCTGGCGGCGAATATGATCGGATCACAGAATTACCGCCTAATCTTTCGCCATGTGTTGCCCAATAGCCTGACCCCCATCATCGTGCAGGGCTCCCTTTCGATTGCCACCGCCATTCTGGAAGCTGCCGGACTGGGGTTTCTGGGGCTAGGCGCCCAACCTCCCACGCCCGAATGGGGCGCCATGCTGGCCGATGGGTATAAGTATTTGACCATCGGCGCCTGGTGGGTGCTGTTCTTTCCCGGCGCGGCGATTATGCTGACAGTGTTGGGCTTCAATCTGCTGGGCGACGGCCTGCGAGATGCCCTCGACCCCCGCCGCCAGGCGTGAGCGATAGGTAGCGGGTTCTATGCCTTTGCGCTATGCGCCGCGATAAACCCCAGCACCTGCTGCCAGGCGTCGGCTGAGGCTTCTGCATATTCCGCGAATTTTCGGTCAAAGAAGCTGTGCGGGGCCTCCGGGTAGATGATGATTTTGTGGTCCACCCCCGCCTCATCCAACGCTGCATCCAACTTGTGTACGTCGCTGACCGGGATGCCCTGATCGGCGCCGCCGAAAAGGCCCAAAAGGGGATAGTGGATTTTGGGCGCCATCTCCAACGTGCTGCCCTGGCTGCCTGACAGAGTGCGGCTTAGCCCGGCGTAAAAGCCGATGATGCCGGCCAGGTCGAAATCTTCTGTGCCGGTGAGCAGAGATAGGCTGCCTCCCATACAAAAGCCCAGCGTGAAGGTGGGCTTTTGGGTATTACTATCATGTCCCAGGTATGCCAGCGCGGCAGCGACATCGCTGAGGAAGGCTGGAAATTGGAAATATGGTAGATGCTGGCGGAAATCAAAGGTATCATCCCGCGGGCCGAGGCCGGCCGTGCGGCCAAAGTAGTCAATCGCCAGGGCGCGTATACCCTGTTCGGCGAAGCGCAGCGCCAGGTCTTTGTAGAACTGGTGTAACCCGCGAATGTCGGGATAGATAAGTACTTGGGCGCCTTTGGGTTGGGCCGGTTGGGCCAGATAAGCGGCGAAATGGTTCCCGTCTGCAGAGATCAGCTCTATATCCTTGCCGGAGGCTTTGCCGCCTGGTTGCGGTGGTTCAGGGGGGCGCGCATCATTATCATAGCACATGAGAATCCGCTTCCTTTCGTATATTTAATGCATATATGGGATAATTTTTGAAATTTGAACTGGCCATTATAATCCTAAGTATACTTCTCTATCCCCTCTGCTGCGAAATGGAGAGCGTTCTGCAAGCATCCTGCCCGCACCCTCGTCCAATGCGAGCGAGACGCTCGCGCTCCGAGAAGATGCGATTGCCGTGGGTTGTGTGGTTTTTGACACAAAGGCACAATCGGAGTAAACTTTGTGCTTATCCTGCGCCGCCTAAGTTGGCTTTGATAAAGTAAAGAACCTGATACGCCTACCATATCAGCTCAGCTACGTGGTCAGAGTAACAGGGTGTCAGAAAAAGATTGGGCGCAGATGAAATCCAGGCTGAAGTGAGTTCAGCAAGGTGTCCCACTTGTGCGGCAACGCAATGAGGTAGATAAGCGCCTGCCCTACGGCGTAAAAGATTTGTTTTTAGAGGATGCTGCCCGAAAAACCCAGGCGGAGGAAACACTAAGGCGCGTTTTTACCACCTGGGGCTATTCCGAGGTTATCCCCCCAACTTTCGAATATTACGAAAGCCTGGCAGCTCGCACCGCTCCTCAAGTGCAAGAAGAGACGTATCGCTTCTTCGACCACGAGGGGCGTACTTTGGCGTTGCGCGCCGACCTGACTATTCCCACGGCGCGGATTGTAGCCACGAAATTATATGACCTGCCCTTGCCCCTCCGCTTCTATTATGTTGCCAATGTCTTCCGCTATCAGGAGCCTCTGGGCGGGCAGAGTCGCGAGTTTACCCAGGCCGGCATTGAATTGGTGGGGGTGGCTAATCCCCAGGCCGATGCAGAAGTGATTGCGCTCTGTATTGAAGGCTTACAACGCCTGGGACTGGGGAACTTCCGGGTCAATTTGGGCCATATGGGCTTTATTCGCCAGCTCTTTGCGGCGCTGGAGTTGAGCGAGGGTGAAAAACTGGGCATCTGGCAGGCTATTGACCGGAAAAATACCGCCCGCCTGGCAGAGGAATTGGCGGCGTACGACGCCAACCTCGCCGCCAGCCAGGCGCTGCGGGCTGTGCCCCAACTCTTCGGCGGCATCGGCATATTAGATGAGGCTGAGCGCCTGGCGCCCACCTTGCCCGCCCGGGAAGTGATCGGCCATTTGCGCAGCGTCTTAACCCTGCTGCAGGCCTACCGGGTTGCCGACTACGTGATCCTTGACCTGAGTGAAGTGCGCGGGATGGAATATTATACCGGTATTACTTTTGAGGTCTTTGTGGAGGGTTTTGGCTTTCCGGTCTGCGGCGGAGGACGGTATGACAATCTTATTGGTCACTTCGGCGATCCCAAACCGGCGGTAGGCTTTGCGATTACCGTGGAGCGCGCTCTGGCAGCCAGGGATAAACTGGGACCCCGTCCTGTGCCGCCGGCGGTGCATGTAGTGGCCCAGTCTTGCGCCCATCCCGAGTGCCTGGCTCTGATCCGGTATGGCCGCGACCATGCCATCCGCATCGAATGGGATTCCCTGGGGCGCGATGAAGCCTCCCTGCTCGCTTATGCCCAGGCCCGCGGCATCAATTCTGTCTGGATTTGCACCGGACCCGGCCAAAGGTTGGCGCTGCCGCAAGAGCGTCCGGTGACTTTAGAGCAAATTCGATGATAGGATTGACTCAGTGACAGTACCGTTAACGATCGCTTTACCCAAGGGCAAAATTCTGTCCCGTGCTTTGTCTCTGCTGGAGCAGGCCGGAATTGATACCGGAGAGGTCGCCGGGGATGGTTCCCGCCGCCTGATTTTCTCAAGCCGGGATGGCCTGGTGCGCTATGTGCTGGCTAAAGACTCCGATGTGCCGGTTTACGTTGAGCAAGGGGCTGCCGATGTCGGTATCGTCGGCCAGGATGTGATCGAAGAGATGGACCGGGATGTCTACGAGCCGCTGCAATTGGGCCTGGGATATTGGCGCCTGGTGGTGGCAGGCCCGGTTAATGTGGACCACAAGCCCATGCGTATGTGGCCCACCGTGCGCGTCGCCACCAAATACCCGCGCCTGGCCCGCCAATACTTTGTGAGCCAGGGGCTGGCGGTAGAACTTATTCCACTGCATGGTTCTATAGAATTGGCCCCAATACTGGGATTGGCGGATTTAATCGTCGACGTGGTAGAGACAGGCCGGACCCTCCAGGAAAATGGTTTGGTGGAATGGGAAACGATTATGGCATGCCAGGCCTGTTTGATCGTCAACCGGGCCAGCCATAAGATGCGGTTGGCCGAAATTACCCACCTTATCGAAGCACTGAGCCGGGTGATTGCCCAGCAAAACTCGGATAAAGGGCCAGTGGCAGGAGATGCCGGTCCGCCTATACTATCATCCTTCCCGGAAGAGAAAAATGGAGCAAGCAGCATCAATGAGTGAGACACGTTACCGGAAAGTTTTGAGGGTAATCAGAGCACTATTGCGTTTGTTTTCTCGCATGCGGGTTACAGGAGTGGAGAATTTCCCAGCGCCTCCCTATGTACTGGTCACGAACCACCTGAGCATGATGGATATTCCCTTCATTGGCGCCAACGCGCCGGATCCCATCACCGTATTTGTGGCTAGCAAGTATCAAAAAGGCCCTTATGGTTGGCTGATGGGCTGGGTGGGAGCCATCTTTGTGCATCGGGGTGAGGCGGACCGCCAGGCTCTGAAAGATGCCCTGAAGGTGCTGCGCGCTGGCCGGGTGATTGGCATGGCGCCGGAAGGCACCCGCAGTCCGACCGGGGCATTGCAAAAAGGTAAGGATGGCGCTGCGTTTCTGGCTTTGTTAGCGGATGTCCCTATTATTCCTGTAGCAGTCACCGGCTCGGAACACTTTTTGGATGAATTGCGTCACCTGCACCGCCCCGAGCTTTTCGTAAAGTTCGGCAAGCCCTTTCGCCTGGAGCGCCCGGAAAAACGAGATTCCGCCTCCCTGGAACGGTTGACAGACGAGATCATGCAGCAGATTGCCGCCTTACTGCCGGTAGAATACCGGGGCGTCTATGGGGGACGGGTTTCGCCGGAAGGCATTGGCCTGTATGGGATGCCTGAACCCCCGCTTGCCTCATCCCAGCCCGTAGCGCCGCAGGGATAATGGCGTACGCATAGGCTGCATAGGGAAGGCGAGATGGTGGATGGTGTTGAGCATCTGATCTTGCCATACCATAGTAAAATAGAGTAAGCTTTATGATGCATGCTGAGAGTACTCTCAGCAGGAATCAGGTATATTAGGATGATGCGTATTTTGTCGCTGGAAGTGGCGCAACAAACAATTTTGCGGCGGACTCCCTTTGAGGAGGTGGCGCCTCCCCCCCATATGGCGGAGCGTATCCGGCGCACCTTTGGCGAGGAGCTGACACCCAGCCAACTGGTGGATCGTATCTTGCGCGATATTCGTGAGCAGGGCGATACTGCCTTGCGCGATTATGCCCGGCGCATTGATGGTTTTGTGCCTGAGCCGCTGGAAGTGACCGCGGCTGAGATGGATGCTGCTTGGGAGGCACTGGATCAGAAAGTGCGCCAGGCGCTAGAGTTAGCGGCAGGGCGTATTCGTGACTTTCACCAGAAGCAGCCGGTAACATCCTGGTTATCCGCCCAACCCCATGAAACCTTGGGCCAGTTAGTCCGCCCGTTGGACCGTGTGGGCTTATACGTTCCGGGGGGGACTGCACCGTTGCCCTCCTCTTTGTTGATGTCGGCAATCCCTGCCGTCGTCGCCGGGGTGGCAGAGATTATTGTGGCTACACCGCCGCAGCAGGGCACTGGCGCCGCGATCTCCCCCGTGATCCTGGCTGCGGCGCGTGTGGCCGGCGTGCGCCGGGTGTTCAAGATGGGTGGCGCCCAGGCGATTGCGGCTTTGGCCTTCGGCACCGAGCGTGTGCCGCGGGTGGATAAGATTGCCGGGCCCGGCGGCCTCTTTCCCGTGCTGGCGATGCGCAAACTCTTCGGGGTGGTGGGCATTGCAGGTTTGCCCGGTCCCACGGAAACGATGGTGATTGCCGATGAGAGCGCCAATCCCGCTATCTGTGCGGCAGATCTTTTGGCCCAGGCGGAGCATGATGAGTTGGCTTCGGCCATATTGCTGACGCCTTCTGAAAAGCTGGCCCGCCAGGTACAGGCGGAGATCGATACCCAAATGACGCGCCTGGAGCGGCGTAGTATTATTGCCGTCGCCCTGGAGCGCAATAGTGGCATAGTCCTGGTGGATGATATCAGCCAGGCATTGACCGTGGCCAACCAATATGCCCCGGAGCATCTCTGCCTGCTGACCCGCGACCCCTGGAGTTTGTTGGGCCAGGTACGCCATGCGGGAGGTGTTTTCCTGGGTGAGCAAGTGGGAGAAGCTTTGGGGGATTATGTGCTGGGACCCAGCCACGTCATGCCTACCCGGGCGGTAGCACGCTTCGGCTCGCCTTTAAATGTGCTGGATTTTGTGAAGTTGGTGAGCGTCTTCTCGGCCGATGCTGAAACCGTGCAAGCCATTACGCCGGCGGCTATCGTGCTGGCGGAAGCAGAATGTCTGACCGGCCACGCTGCGGCTCTGCGCATCAGGCTGAGTAAGGATGCATGATCAGGTCATCTTGCTGAGGGTACTCAGCACTGAGTACTCTCAGCAGGGGACAAAGCGTGGCTGACTGGAAGGGTGTGTGCGGTATATGGATCAAAATAACAATCAGGCAATAGCCCCGGACTTGCAAGATCGTTTGCTGGGTCTCCTGCTGGGGATGGCGGTAGGGGATGCCTTGGGCGCTCCGGTGGAAGGGTGGCAGGCTGAAGAGATCGCTGCCAAATTTGGCCAGGTGCAGGGATACGTGGATACGGGATTCCTGTCAGGATGCTATACCCATCACGGGCAGCAGGCTTTGTGTGTGATGGAGGTGCTGCTGGCCAAAGGGCAATTCGATGGGGCCGCGCTGCGAGATCTATTTGTGGAGTTGGCGCAGATTCATATTCCCGGCGGGTACCGGCCCAAGTTAGGCCGCTCTCTGGGGGTATTCCGTGGCGCCCGGCCTGCATTTCGGGAAGCTGTAGAGCAAATGGCAGCCGGGGTGGCCTGGGAAAAGGCGGGGATTGTCAGCGCTGCAAATGATGCGGTAGCCCGCGTCTTGCCGTTGGCCATCATCCACCGGGAAAACAAGCTGGTGGCTTTTCGCGAAGATGTCATCAATGCAGTTTGGATGACCCACCGCGATCCGCGAGCCCTGAGCGTCAGCGTGGCTTTTTCCGCTGCCTTGTTGATTGTCGCCAATCATGGCGCCCGGATGGGGATTGAGGAGTTCTTCAACGAGCTGCGCGTCTTTATCGAGAATGGAGAAGACTATATCGAAAAGCGCTACTGGTCGCCGGAAGTCGGCTTGCCACGCCAGGTTTGTCGCCAGATGAGCCTGGCATTGCGCGTTGTGCGCAGTACCTATAGTAAAAATCTGGCTCATGGTCTGCAGACCATTACCGCCTTTGCCCGGAGTTGCAGCTCAATGCAACCTCACGCGCTGAGCCCTTTCGTGATAGCCACCTTTCCAACTGCTTTATTGCTCTTCGCCCACTATCATGATGACCCTACTACTGCGCTGCTGCAGACGGTGAATTTGGGCGGCGAGAGCGCGGCGCTGGGGGCTATAGTTGGCGCTCTGATTGGTGGGAGGCATGGCGCCGCAGAGCTGCCGCGTGATTGGCTCGCCGGTTTGCGCCATGCCGATTTTATGCGCCAACGAGCTGAAGCCCTTATCTATGGGAAAGCTCTTCCGGCTGATGCCCCCACCTTGCGCGAAGTGGAAGTTAAACTTACGCTAGATGCCGGCAAATATCAGAAACTGGCAAAGGATGAACGGTATCAGTATGAATAGCCCTCTGGACAAGCAGCGGTTGCCATTGGATCCCCTGCAATATATTAAACCCGAGGTGCAACGGCTGAAGGCCTACACTCTGAAGCAGCCAGAGCACCGCATCAAGTTAAACCAGAATGAAAACCCCTATGGCTTCCCTGCGGAGTTAAAGGAGTTAGTCTGGGAACGTGCCCGGCAACTGGATTGGGCACGCTACCCCGATTTCCACTTGCAGGAGCTCACCGAACGCCTGGCGGAACATGCCGGGGTTCCCCCCGACTGGCTGCTGGTGGGCAATGGATCAAATGAATTGATTCAGGTAACGCTAATGGTGACGCTGGCTGGCGGGACGCGGGCGCTCATTCCCCAACCTACGTTTACCCTCTACAAGTTACTCAGCCAGGTGCTGGGGGCCGAGGTCGATGACGTGCTGATGCAGCCCCAGCAGAACTTTGCTCTGCCGGTCCAGGAAATGCTGTCTCTGGCGCAGGCCAAACCGCCACGGGTGGTTGTGATCTGTTCTCCCAATAATCCTACCGGGCGGGCCTACCCACTGGAGGAGATTCGCGCTATTATAGAAGGCATACCGGCATTAGTGGTGGTGGATGAGGCTTACCGGGAGTTTAACCAACAGGATTTGCGCCCGTTGCTGGAGGCGTATCCCAATGTGGTGTTGCTACGGACCTTCAGCAAGGCCCGCGCGATGGCAGGTATTCGCGTAGGGTATATGCTGGCCCGGCCGGAAATCATTCGCGAGGTCAATAAGGCCAAGCTGCCTTACGGGATGAACATATTGTCCGAGGCCGTCACCCTGGTAGCGCTGGACCATCCCGCCCCTTTCTTGGTGGAGATGGAGGATATCAGGCATGAACGGGCCTGGCTCACCCAGGCTTTGCAGGCTATCCCTGGAGTGCATCCCTATCCATCCGATGCCAATTTTATCCTTTGCCGCCTGGAACGACCTACCAGCGATGCCTTTGCCGCTTTGGTTGCGGCCGGTGTGCTGGTACGGGATGTGAGTAGTTACCCACAACTGGCCAACCACCTGCGGTTGACCGTGGGAGCACCTGCTGAAAACCAGGCGCTTATCGCAGCTTTAGCGTCCTTTATGAGAGGTTAAGCATGATTGCCAATCAAACCATTCAAGTGCAGTGCCCACAATGTAAGACGCCCTTTCCTGCTCAGGTATATCAGATCATCGATGTGGATAGCCAACCCAATTTGAAGGAGTCGCTCCTGCGCGGGCAGCTTAATAAATTTACCTGTCCTACCTGCCAATATCGCGGCGCCCTGGGCACGCCCTTACTGTATCATGACAGCAGCAAAAACCTGGCTATCGTCTTGATGCCCATGGAATTGAATGTCAAGCGCGAGGCCCAGGAAAAGATGATTGGCGACTTGACGAACCGGTTGATGGAATCGCTGCCTCCTGAGAAACGCCGCGCTTACCTCTTTGACCCCAAAATTGCGTTGACCTTCCAGGGACTGGTGGAGGAAATCCTGGCAGCGGATGGCATCACGCGGGAGATGCTCGAAGTGCAAACCAAGCGGGCCAAGTTAGTCCAGGAGCTGGCCGAGGCGTTAAGTGACCGGGAGCGCTTCAAAACGCTGGCCCAGGAACGTAAAGCAGAGATAACCTACGAATTCTATCTGACGCTGACGGCCGCTATGGAGGCTGCCAGGGAGGATGGGGACCAGGTGGGCGAAAAACGTCTGCTGAAAGTGCGCCAAACCTTATTATCGGTGACCGGTGGTCCGCTAGAAAAACCCCTCGACGAAGATGAGTCGCCCGTGTACGCGCGGGAGGAAACCGATGAGGACCAGGTGGAGGGGCCAGCCTCCGAAATTGCCAATATCGTGCAGCGTGAGGGATTCTCTCCGGCCGAGGCGCGCCAGGAGCTACTGAAGGCTGTAGTAGCGGCGGAAAAGGATGCCGACCTGGATATGTTGGTGGGCGTTAACCGCGAACTATTGGACTATAGCTTTTTTCAGGATTTAACCGGGCAGATTGAGGCTGCTCAAGGACGGGGCGACACCACGGAAAGCCAGCGCTTGTACGGCTTGCGCAGCCGTATTCTGGAAGGTATGGACCGGGTAGATGCCCAGACCAAGGCGGCGGTGGAACAAGCGATCACTATTTTACGCGAGATTTTATCCTCTGAGGATCCTCAGCAGGTGGTGCAAAATCGCCTGCGGGAAATCGACGACGCCTTCTTGATGGTATTATCTGCCAACCTGGAGGATGCCAAGCGGCGCCAGGATGAGCGGGCAGGCCAGGCGCTGAATGCCGTTTACCAGATGGTAGTGGAGGCTTTGGATCAACAACTGCCGCCCCCGGTGCGTTTGGTAAACAGTTTGTTACGCGAGCTGGATTTGGAAAAGCGTAAGCATCTCATGCACGAAGGCGCCAAGGAGATGGGTGTACCTCTTTCCCAGTTCCTGCGCGAGGTAGCCGAAGATTCGGAAAAACACGGACAACCGGAATTGGCTGTCGAGTTGCGCAGACTGGCCAATGAAGCATCCAGCGTTTTCGAGGTGTTGCGCCCATGACGCGCCGCGCCAGTCTGCAGCGCCAGACATCCGAAACCTCTGTCTCCCTTACACTCGATTTGGACGGCCAGGGTAAGGCGACGATCCAGAGCGGTATCGGCTTTCTCGATCACATGCTGACCCATATCGCGCATCACGGATTGCTGGATCTTACTATCGAGGCCCAGGGAGATACCCATATTGATGACCACCATCTGACAGAAGATGTGGGGATCGTTTTTGGGCAAGTGCTGCGACAGGCGTTAGGAGATCGAGCCGGAATTCAAAGATATGGGCAAGCGATATTGCCGATGGATGAGGCGCTGGTGATCGTGGCGCTGGATTGCTCTGGCCGGGGCTTGCTTACCTTTGATGGTCACTTCCCCACGGATAAGATCGGCACTTTCGACTGTGAGCTGGTTCCCGAGTTTCTACGGGCTGTGGCTCATAACGCAGGTTTGACCCTCCATGCGCGCGTGATCACCGGACAGAATAGCCATCATATAGCCGAAGCGCTATTCAAGGGTCTGGGCCGGGCTTTGCGGCAGGCGATTGAGGTGGATCCGCGGCGGGCGGGGATGGTGCCCTCGACTAAGGGAAAATTGGAATGATGCGATGCGGATTGTCCCAAATATGCAAATTATCCTATAGGCGAAGGGCATATCTATGGTAATTTATCCGGCGATAGACTTGCGTCAGGGGAAATGTGTCCGCCTGATTCAAGGTCGCCTTGAACATGAAATGGTCTTTTCTGACGATCCAGCGGCTGTCGCCCGCCGTTGGAGCGATGCCGGGGCACGCTGGCTCCATATTGTTAACCTGGATGGCGCCTTTGGCCAGGCATCGGCGAACATGCAGGTGCTCAAAGAAATTCTCGCCGCAGTTCCGACCCAGATTCAATTCGGCGGTGGTTTGCGGGATCAGGAGAGTATTCGTCGCGCCCTGGAGTTAGGAGTGGCGCGGGTGGTCTTGGGCACCGCAGCCGTGATGGAGCCGGCGCTGGTGGAGAGCGCCGTTGAGATCTATGGCCCTGAACGGATTATGGTAGGTATTGATGCGAAAAATGGCCTGGTGGCTACCCACGGCTGGCAATCTCTTTCTCAGTTGCGGGCAGTCGAGCTGGGGGGGACGATGCGTTCTTATGGTATTGAGCGTATCGTTTATACCGATATTAGCCGGGATGGTATGTTAACCGGTCCCAATGTAGCGGGCGTACAAGAAATGGCTTTCCGTACCGGACTAAAGGTGATTGCTTCTGGTGGGGTCAGCGGCTTGACGGATATTCGCTCCCTGCGCATGCTCGAGCCCTATGGGGTAGACGGGGTGATTATCGGCCGCGCCCTCTATACCGGTGACATAGAATTGACCGATGCTATTCGCGTAGCCACGAACAACGGTGTTGGGAGAGAATAACATTGAGTGCCAACGGGTCCGCGGCTCCCGGAGGGTTGAAAATCACGGTGCAGGTCAGCGGTACCTTACATCCGCATCACTTATTTGAGGAGGAAAAAGCCGCCATTGCCCAGCTCGAGTCAGCCCTCTTCAATCCGGCTGTCATGGTGGAGATGCCTGGCGCTCCGCCGCATCGCATTGTGGCTATGCAGCGTAAGCCTCTCACCTATGCCATCGGATTTGGCGATACCGCTCTGGGTGAAGTGGAATGGGATAAGGGCAGAAGCGCGGCAGATGTCTATTATGAGGGGGCTCACTTTGAATTGGCTTCGCGCCATCCGCAAGGTTTGGTGTGGGCGCTAGTGGACGCGGTAGAACGAGATATTCTAACCGTTACGCTCCCTAAAGAGGGGGCCAAGGTATCCGAGCTAAGCACCATCGGTCTCCTGCCTTTGCCACTGCTCATTCTGGTCTACTACGTGGTGTACCGGCGGGTAAAAAGCGGTAACGGTATATGGCGTTGGTTTATGCCTGTTTAGGTTTGGCATGATCTTTATCTTGAAAGGATAGAAGGCTCTTTGCTGGCTAAACGCATTATTCCTTGTCTGGATGTAAAAGAGGGCCGGGTTGTGAAAGGCGTGAATTTTGTTAACCTGCGCGATGCCGGTGATCCCGTAGAACAAGCTGTGATCTACGATGGCGAGAATGCCGACGAATTGGTCTTCCTGGATATATCCGCCTCTTTTGAAGGCCGGAATACGATGCTGGATGTGGTGCGGCGGGTGGCAGACAGTGTCTTTATCCCCTTCACCGTAGGGGGGGGGATTCGAACGGTGGCCGATATCCGCGCTACGCTCCTGGCAGGCGCCGATAAAGTCGCCATCAATACGGCAGCTTTGCAGAATCCTGAAATTATCCGGGAAAGTTCGCGCCATTTCGGCAGCCAGGCGATTGTGGTTGCCATCGACGCCCGGCGCGTTAGTGGAGGGCGATCCCCTGGAGAGCCAGATGTAGGTTGCTGGGAAGTTTTTACGCATGGTGGGCGGCGCCCGACAGGTGTAGATGTGCTGATATGGGCGCAACAGGTGGCTGAAATGGGAGCCGGTGAGATCCTGATCACCAGTATGGATGCTGACGGGACGCAGGACGGTTACGATATCGAACTTACCAGGACCGTCGCCGAAAATGTTTCCATCCCGGTCATTGCCTCCGGGGGCGCTGGCGACGTCGAGGACTTTCTTGAAGTCTTGACTACCGGCAAAGCCGATGCTGCACTGGCAGCTTCCCTTTTCCATTACCAACGCTTGAGTATCGCCCAGGTTAAAACATACCTGGGTGAGCATGCCATTCCAGTGAGGGTATAAGCGCCCAACCGAGGGTTGGGCAGGGGGCAAGGGCAGAAAAATATGGTTGAAA
The DNA here is from genome assembly GCA_009692745.1 of Chloroflexota bacterium. Classification (GTDB taxonomy): domain Bacteria; phylum Chloroflexota; class Anaerolineae; order Epilineales; family SHYO01; genus SHYO01. The sequence goes on along the minus strand of SHYO01000076.1, from coordinate 6,926 downwards.
TTAACCAACAATACCCCTCAGGTTGGGATATTCTGAAATGGGATAGCCAGGGGCTGATACCGGTGATTGTGCAAGATGCCCAAACCCATGCCGTTTTGACTCTGGCTTACGCCAACGCGGAAGCCTTGCGGCTGAGCCAGACTACCGGTGAAAGCTGGTTTTGGAGCCGCAGCCGCCAGGAGTTATGGCATAAAGGCGCTACCTCGGGGCATATCCAGCAAGTGGTCGAGATTCGTGCCGATTGTGATGGGGATGCTTTACTCTATCTGGTAAATCCGGCTGGTCCGGCCTGCCATACCGGAGCGGTTTCTTGTTTTTACAATATTTTGGAAAATGTGGAGTGAGAGCTGTGGATCAAGATTTTATCGCCACGCTTTTTACCCTGATTCAAAGTCGCAAGGAAACCTTACCCGAGGGTTCCTACACTACTAGCCTGTTTCGGGCCGGCGAGGATGAAATTGTGAAAAAGGTCGGGGAAGAGGCTATCGAAGTGGTCGTGGCCGTAAAAGGCCAGGGACCCGAGCGCGTTACATCGGAAATGGCGGATTTGGTATATCATAGTCTGGTTCTTTTGGCCCAACAGAACTTGACATGGCAGATGGTGGTAGATGAATTGGAGCGCCGCCATCGCAAAAGATAGGTGTATAAGCCGGCCTGGTGGGTAATCGGGACAAATGATCCGTAGCTTACCTATGATGTTTGTTGGGATGAAAAAATTTGCAAAGGTTACGATGTGAAATCTGTTCTCCGGTGACCTTTGTTAGGAGGGGAATTTGTGCGTGCCCTGCTAAGTGTATTTGATAAAACAGATCTTATTGAATTTGCCGCGAAATTAATAGAACATGGATTCGAAATTGTCGCCTCCGGTGGGACGGCCGCGATCCTGGAAGATGCCGGTATCATTGTGAAAGAAGTCAGCCAACTGACTGCCTATCCTGAGATGTTGGGCGGGCGTGTCAAAACGCTGCATCCCGCCGTACATGCCGGTATTCAGGCGCCGCGCGACTCCCGCTCTCTAGGAGAAATCGCCAAACACCATATCGCTCCTATCGATATGGTAGTGGTAAATCTCCACCCCTTCGCCGAAGTTGTATCGCGGCCGGAGGTCAAACTGGAGGATGCCGTCGACAATATTGATATCGGGGGATCGGCGCTGCTGCGGGGCGCCGCTAAGAATTTCGAAAATGTGACCGTGGTTTGCGATCCGGCAGATTATCCCATGGTTATTAAAGAAATCGAGGCCGAGGGCAATACTTCTCTGGAGACCCGCAAGCGGCTGGCTTTGAAAACATTCCGGTGTACGGCCGCCTATGATGCCCGTATTGCTGCTTACCTTGGGGAGGTGTTACAGGAACCACTCATCAGTGATGCTTTCCCTCAACGCCAGTTGCTACTGCTGGAAAAGGCGTTAGATCTGCGCTATGGGGAAAATCCGCACCAACGGGCGGCTGCTTATCAATTGCCCGGTGAACCTGGTGTGTTGCGGGCCCACCAGTTGCACGGCAAGGAGCTTTCCTATAATAATATCCTGGATTTGGATGCGGCCTGGATGACGGCATCCGAGTTTAACCAACCCGCGGCTGTGATTGTGAAGCATACCAATCCTTGTGGCGTAGCAGTAGCGCGGAGTCTGGTTGAGGCGTACAAGTGCGCCTTAAGTGGCGATCCCCTTTCAGCTTACGGTGGGATCGTGGCCCTCAACCGGGTGGTAGATCTGAATACCGCTTTGGCTATTAACGAGATTTTTACCGAGTGCGTGATTGCGCCCGGCTATGAAAATGAATCCCTGAGCCAATTGCGGCAGAAGAAAAACTTGCGTGTTTTAGTCCTGGAAAAATTCGGCATCCCTGCTATTCGCCTGGCCGGCATTACCGGCGGTGTATTAATCCAGGATCCTGATCTTGATGATCCCAGTAACTGGGACTTTGTCAGCAAACGTCCACCTACTTCCCATGAAATGGAGGCTTTGCACTTTGCCTGGCAGGTGGTTAAGCATGTAAAATCAAATGCTATTGTGCTGGTGAAGGAGACCGCTCCTACGGCGGCAGTGACCGTGGGGGTCGGGGCAGGACAGATGAGCCCGGTGGATGCAGTCCGTATCGCCGTAGAGAAGGCCGGTGAAAGAGCCAAAGGCGCTGTAATGGCTTCGGATGCCTTCTTCCCCTTTGCCGATGGGGTGGAATTAGCGCTGGCTGCCGGTGTTACAGCTATTGTGCAACCCGGCGGATCGGTGCGGGATCCGGAAATCATTGCTGCGGTGAATTCGGCCGGGGCCGCTATGATTATAACCGGTGTGCGCCATTTCAAGCACTAAAATTACACACCTCACCTTATGAAATATCTACCTAGAATTGCGAGGCTAAATGCAAGCAGAAATTTTGACGATAGGCACGGAAATTCTGTTAGGCCAAATCGTTGATACCAATGCCGCCTGGCTGGCACAGCAACTTACGACGATCGGTCTGAATCTCTACCGAAAATCGACCATAGGAGATAATGAGCTGCGCATTGCGGCCATGATCCAGGATGCCTTATTGCGCTCGGAAGTAGTTATCACTACGGGTGGTCTCGGCCCCACGGTAGATGACGTCACCCGCGAGGCTGTGGCGCGTGCCACGGGGCGCCAGCTCGTTTTGGATGAACAATTGTTGCACTTTATCGAGGCCTTTTTCCAGCGTCGTGGTGTCGCCCTGGCGCCCAACAATATGCGCCAGGCATATATACCGGAAGGCGCCATCCCCATTGAGAACCCCGTGGGCACGGCCCCGGCTTTCATCGTGGAGCAAAATGGGCGGTATGTAGCCAGTGTCCCCGGGGTGCCCCGTGAGATGAAGCATCTGGTCGAGACCCGCATATTGCCTTTCTTCCGGGAAAGGTTAGGATTGCGTGGCCTCATCCACACCCGCATTCTGCACACCACCGGCATGGGGGAAAGCAATCTGGATCATGAGATCGCTGACCTGGAACAGAGCTCCAATCCCACCATCGGCCTATCGGCTCATGCCGGTCAGGTCGATATTCGGCTGGGAGCCAAAGCAGATACTGCGGCCGAGGCCGAGGCCATGCTGGATGGGATTGAGGCCCAATTACGCCAGCGCCTGGGAGCATTGATTTATGGGCAAGATGGCGCACTTTTGGAACAGGTAGCCGGCCAAGCCCTGCTGCAGCGCGGGGTAAAGGTGGTGGTATTGGAGACCAATACCGGTGGTCTGATTGCCTCCCGTTTAATGCGTGTGGGGGAAGGCCAGCAGGTGCTACAGGAAGCGCTGGTGCTCACGCCGGATGCAGCCATTTCCCGCTTCGGCGGAGCGCTTGCGCCTGGGTCGCCGGAGACCTGGATTAGCGAAGAAAACGCCCGCCAAATCGCGACCGCTTATCGCCAGATGACCCAGGCAGATATTGCCCTGGCAATCCTCAGTGATATCTCACCCGGGGTGGACCCATACTCTAAAAACCCGGGTAAAACCTATTTTGCCCTGGCAACGCCGGAGCAAACCTACTCACGTAGTTTCCATTATGGTGGGGTTCACGAACATACTCGCGGCTGGGTGAGCAATTCCGGTCTCGATATGTTAAGGCGTTATGCCCTGGGATTATTGCATTAGTAAGGGTTGATTTTGGACTACTTTTCCCCGGATGCTGGATGCTAGGAGGATATGCTTGGCGGAGCGGTTGCAGGATTTAACAGACGAACGCCTGATGGGTTTAATCTCCCAGGGTATGCAAACTGCCCTGGTGGAAATTCATAGCCGCTATATAAGCCCTGTCTATGCTCTGACGTTGCGCATCTTACAACAGCAACATGCTGCTGAGGATGCCAGCCAGGAGACTTTTCTGCGTGTCTGGCAAAAAGCTGCCACTTTTGATCCGGCGCGGGGAAGTTTGGTGGCCTGGCTTATGACCATTGCCAGGAATGAAGCCATTGCCATTATCCGTAGTAATCGGCGTTTCCCTGTTATGCTGGGGGAGGATGAGCAAGCCACTATTGACCTCAACGCCCCGGGAAAATATTTGCAGGATACCGAATGGCGGGATCTGCGCCTGGCCCTGGTGAATTTACCTGCGGAGCAAAGGCAGGTCATTGAGTTGGCATATTTTCGTGGTATGACCCATGAAGAAATTGCCGCCGTGCTCAAGCTGCCGCCGGGCACGGTCAAAAGCCGCATTCTGCTCGGGATGCGGAAATTGCGCCTCGCTCTCGTAGAATATTAAGGTAAGTCTGGGTGAAGGCCAGCATCTCAAGCACGACTATCTGATTGTTATCGCTTGGTTACCAGAATTTGGGATCCAATAATTTAATGGCAAAATTTGAGAGCCAACTAATCCGAATCCTTGTGGGTCACGTATTTATAATGTAATGCAATGGTGAAATAATTAACTACAGGCGCGAACCCTTCTGCAGCATGCCCGGTAGGCGGATGAGAAGTCTCCCGTCGTTGGCCAGGGCGTGCGTCTGAGTGAATACTCATTTGATGAAACACGAACAGATTGAAGAAGCAATTCCTCTATATGCGCTGGATGCTGTCAATAGGCGCGAGCACCAGGAAATCGAAGCTCACCTGGAGACCTGTCAGGCGTGCCTGGACCTCTTTCATGAATACCAACAGGTCGCGACGGGATTGCTAGTTTCTCAACCCTTTTTGCCTGTTCCGGCAGGCATGGAAGAGCGTTTATTACAACGACTCGATTCCTCTCCGGGCGCCGTATTGCCTGGGTCTGCATCTAATACGTCTGGTGCGATATACGCACCTCCTTATGCTGCACCGCTGCCCTGGGAATCTCGCTTGCGTGGATGGTTGGCGCCTCAACGGGCATTGAGTGCTGGCCTGGCCGCAGTTGCGGCTTTGCTGCTCGTGATGAATGGGGTTTTGCTGTGGCAGCTAAACCAAACCCAACAGCAGGTACAACAAACTACCACTCAATCGCTGCAACTCCGAAACCTGATCAGTGAAATGAGCCAGCAGGGGAGCCGGACCATCGTCTTACAGGCCGAGCCTGCTGTGGCTCCCGATGGAAAGGCAGCCGTCATTATCAATCCTGATACTACCGAGGCCTATCTGTTAGTCCAAAGCTTGCCCAAGTTACCCCAAGGCCGCATCTATCAGATTTGGTTGAACGATGGTAAGACCCGTATCAGCGGCGGCTTGTTTAATGTCGATGCCAATGGGCAGGCGATTGTAAAGATTACTGCACCGGTTCCCCTGGGGAATTACAAAGTGCTAGGCATCACCGTTGAACCCGACGGCGGCAGTCCTGGCCCGACCTCTCCTCGTGTGATCGGCAACAATCTGTAACAGTTCCCGGAATCGGACGGTCACATAGGACCGCCCTTACGGTAGGGCTACCCCTGTGTGGGTGCCCGGTGGCTCCTCTACCGAAATCGTAGGCTATTTGGGGATTTTGGGTGTTCTCATGATCCTGGTGATTATTATCGAAAATCTGTGACCTGCTGATAATCTAAACCACCTCTGAATATCATAAATATATATTGATAATCTTTGTGCTATCCTCATTTTCCATGGTTAAGGTGTATGCGACGCTACCTGATTGCTGGAGTAATTGGACTTCTACTTCTGGCTGGTATATTCGGCCTGTTATTTACCTTCGGTTTTATTCTCAGCGCCCGCTCGGCCCTGGACAATCCGACAGATTTGCAGATTCGTGTGGCAGATATGGGTAAGAATTTTCTGGTCCCCGGTGATGTACAGTCACGCACAAATCCGGTGACGTTGGCCGCCGACAAAGTGGCCGCTGCCCGGCGCCTCTATACTGCGCGGTGTGTCGTCTGTCATAATACGGACGGCAAAGGCAATACCGCCACCGGATCTCACCTCTATCCTCGGGCGGCAGATCTTACAATAGAGCGCACCCAGGGGAAATCCGATGGGATGTTATTTTGGATTGTTGGGAATGGACTGCCCCATACCGGCATGCCAGGCTGGAAAACGGTCCTGTCTGAAGATGAAATCTGGCAAATTGTAGCTTATATGCGCCTTCTGCCTAAAGGGGTAGAGGCCAGCGTGGAGCAATCTCCAACCCCTGCGCCGGCTGCCACCACTCCGCCGCCAACTGCCACTTCGCTCCCGGCAACGTCCGCTGCTATTGCTGTGGCCGCTGCTACGGCAACCCCTATAGTGGCTTCAGCTACGCTGGCGCCTACCCGGCCGGCTGCAACTTCGGTTGCTACCCTGGCGCCTTCGCCGGTAAATTCAGCTACCGCCGTCCCGGCGACTGCCGGCCTGGCAACCGCGACTATCCCGGTGCCAGCTTCCGCTTCGGCAACAGTGGCGTCCGCTGTGGCGCCACCGGCATTACCCACTATTACAGCGGCTGTTAAGCCGGCTAATATCGTAACCGTTACCATCTCTGATTATATCTATATGCCCGATAGTGTTACGGTTTCTGCTAATACTCAGGTGATTTGGATCAATAAGGATGACGATGCCCACACGGTTACATCGGAAGAAGATGCCAAACTCTTTGATTCAGATGAATTTGGCAAAGACAAGTCTTTTGCTCACATCTTTGATAAGCCCGGCACATATAAATATTACTGCTTGTCCCATGATTACATGCACGGCGTTGTCATTGTAAAATAGTCATCTTTCCGCCATCCGGCGAGTAATTGCGGCCAGCTTTACCAGGATCAGTGAAAATCAGAATCATTGAAAAGAAACAGGAGAAGGTAATATGCATCGAAATCGCCTGATTGGGATCGTTTTTGGTTTAGCAAGTCTACTTATCGCCATGGCTTTTGCCGGGGTGGCCGCCGCCGCTCCCCCATACGCATCAAGCTAAGAAGAGTCGAATAATAACTGATAGGTGTTGGGATGCTTTTTGCGTTTGTTCATACGACAGCCGGCTTGTTGAGTGCGCTGCACATCCTGCAGGGCCTCCCGCAGTGCTGCGAGACCTTTGGCACAGCC
>SHYO01000075.1 GCA_009692745.1 Chloroflexota bacterium | reverse complement strand
GGTAAGCGTCCCGCGAAACAGGGGTAATGGGTGGTGTGGCAGGTGGCCCGCCATCTTGCCCGCCTTCCTGGTCTACACCGCCGGATTGTGCCAGTTGTTCGGCCATCCGGGCAACGGTCGGCGCCTCAAAAAACGCCTGTACGGATATTTCCACACTCAGCGTCTGGATCACCCGCGCGATGATCTGCGCCGCCAGCAAGGAGTGGCCCCCCAACTCGAAGAAATCGTCGTGGATACCCACCGGCTGGATATGCAGCACTTCCTCCCAAATACGCGCCAACTGCTCTTCCCGCTGGTCTCGCGGAGCAACGAAAGCCTGCGCCAGCTCAGGGCGGGTTTCGTCAGGGATAGGCAGCGCCTGGCGGTTTAGCTTGCCGTTGGGCAGGTGCGGCAATGCCTCCAGGAAGACGTAGAACGATGGGATTTTGTAGTCGGGCAGTACCTCGGCTAGACCCAGGCGCAAATCCCGGACGGTAGGGGGAGGTGTGCTGCCGGGCGCCACGTAGGCCACCAGGCGGTTTTCCCCGGCCGGGTCCGGTTGGGCCAGGACAGCAGCTTCTTTGATGTTGTCCTGGTCCAGCAGCGCCAGCTCGATCTCCGGCAGTTCGACCCGGTACCCTCTGATCTTCACCTGGAAATCCTTGCGCCCCAGGTGTTCCAGCAGACCATCGGAGCGCATCCGCCCCAAGTCGCCGGTCAGGTAGATGCGCGCATCACCCCCGAGGGGGGCGGGCAGGAACTTAGCGCGCGTCAGTTCCGGCTGGCGCCAGTAGCCCTGGGCCATGTAGCGGCCCTCGACCGCGATTTCCCCTACGGTGTCATACCCTACCTCTTGGCCCTCTTCATCCAACAATAAGACCCGTAGCTCCTCAACCGGGTAACCAACCGGCACAATACTACCGGTGATGGTGCTATGCGCATCAATCAGGTATACGCTGATACTATGGGTTTCTGTAGTGGCAAATCCGAACCGGATGATACAGCCTGGGGCAAAGTGTTTCCGGAAGAGGTCTACGTCTTTCTTAAGGAGGGCATCGCCGCCCAGCTTGATCAACCGCAATTTGGGGAATGTCTCCTGGCCGGTCAGGGAGGCTATGAATTGGCGATAAACCCCCGGGATCGAACTGTAAATCGTGATTTCCTGCCGGATCAGCCAGGCGCATAAGCCGGTATAGCCATCCTCGGCCAGGCGGAAAGGGAAGAGCGCACCACCGTTCAACAGCGCCGGGAAGATAATTCCGACTGTTGCGGCAAAGGCTGTGGAGCTGATAAGCAGGTGACGGTCAGCGGCGCCCAGGTGCAGCAAGTTTGTGTGCCACATAGTATTATGCAGCACAAAACGATGGTTCTGGATCACGCCCTTGGGCTGGCCGGTCGATCCCGAGGTGTAGATTAGAAAGGCCAGGGAATCGGCCGTAGCCAGAGGGCCCTCTGCCAGATTATCACCGGCCAGCCCGGGATCGATCCCGTCCATATCGATGACTTGCAGGTTACCCTCCGTCAAGGTATGGGCCAGCGCCAGGTACTGGTGATCGGTGACCAGGCAACCGGCCTGGGAATCTGACAGGATGTAGCGGTTAGTGGCCGGAGGATAGGCCGGATCCAGAGAAACATAAATCTTGCCGGCCTTCAACACTGCCATGATGCCTACCAGGATGGGTATCCCCTGTGCCAGTAACAGGCAGATCGGCTCCTCACCCACCCCTCTGTGGGCCAGGATGGTCCGCGCCAGGCGGCGAACCGCCTGGTTCAAACCCTCGTAGGTTAGCTCTTGCTCCTGGGTCTTGATAGCCAACCGCTGCGGGTACTTTGCCACCATTTCTTCAAAGCGCGCGGCGATCGATTGCTCGGTCGCTTCTCGCGGGAAAGGAATAAAAGGATTGGTGAACACTGCCTGGCGTGCCGGTAAGACCGGCGCGGGCGATGTCATAGTCGCATCGGACGTTTCGCGGTCAAGCATGTTCATCTCCGTCGGATGAGGTGATCTGCCATACGGCAGGATCAATGCAATCTAATTCACCAATCTACAGGCCGGGTTGCGCGCCTGCTACTTCGCTCCGCCCTTGCCCAGGACCTGGTTGGCGTAATTGATGTACGATGGGTCCCAGAACTGGTCGACTGTAGCTGGTTTGTCCAGTTGTTTCTCTTTCACAGCCCAGTTTTGAAAGTCCATGACGCTGTCCGTATTCACCTGGCCGTCATTGCGGAACGGCTGCCAGCAAGACTGCTTTAAAACAGCGCGATCCAGGCCGGTGTTTTTGACCATGATATCCAGGTTGCGCTCTGTTTTTCCCTCGTTGTATTTACGCACAGCTTTCAGGTAGGCCACCATGAACCGCTTCCCGGCATCGGGGTTCTTCTCTAGCACGGAGGGACCATACATGATGATGCCGAATTGGGCGTTGGGGATGATCTCCTGGGCGGCTTTATAGATCACACCGTGAGCGTCCTGCAACACGCGGGATATATCGGGCTCGGAAAGCATCGCCGCGTCGAGTTCTCCTTTGTTGAAACTTTCGGCTATCACCGCGGTGGTCAGCGTGGTCAATGTCACATCCTTCAGCGTCAACCCGCCGGATTCCAGCAGCTTGCTGGCAATGTAACCGTTATAGTTCACCGGATTGGCATTCAGGCGCAGGCCGCGCAGCCCTGACAGGTCGCCCGGCTTCAGCTTCTGCTCCAGGCCGGGCCTGACCACCACGGCATTGGCGGTACAGCCGGCCGGCGGAAAATAGCCTTTATCGGCCACAATCTTGAGGTTGGCGCCGCGGGCAATCGCGTTGACCTGGGCAATGTTCAAAATGCCCGCCAGTATGTCCAACTGGCCCTGCACCAGCAGCGGGGTAATGGTGGCGGTGCTGTCCATCTTAGACCACTCGATTTCCAGGTTCTGCTCCTTGAAATACCCTTCTTCTTCCGCGATATAGAAGGGCGCGAAGGAGAGGAAGGGGGACAGCGTTACCTTTAACCTGGCGACCGGCAGGGGTGTGGGGGCCGGCGCCTGGAGTACCGAGCAGGCAGCCAGGCACAGACTGATGACAGATAGGAAATACCATTTTTTCCGGCGCAGAGATGCATACATGGCTTTATTCCTTGTTAATCGCCGTATTATTCTGAGAGGGCAAACAGGATTATTCCACGCCGAATAACCTAGGGCCACTCCGGTTTTCCTTGTCTATGATCAGAATTACCGTATATTACGGCTTCACGGCTTTGCTAGCGTACTGCACGAAACTGGGGTCCCATAGTTTGGAACTGTCAGTCACCGTGGTATCCAACAGCTTTTTGCCTAGAGACCAGTTTTGAAAATCCAATACGCTGGACAGGTTGATCTGGCCATCAGCATGTATCGGTGTCCAACAGGCGTCCCGTATGGTCTGGGGGTCCAGTTGCGTGTATTTAGCCAGGATCTGCACATTCCGCTCCGTCTTCCCCTGGCTGTATTGCTGCAAGGCTTTGAAATAAGCCACCATAAAGCGCCTCCCCACATCCGGCTGCTTTTCCAACAAATTGGGGCCGAAGAGCACGTAGCCCTGTTGAAAATCCGGGATGAGTTGTTCGGAGCCCTTCAAAATCACGGCAGCTTTGGAGTGCACCAGGCGGGTCACCGTGGGTTCTGCCGTGGTTGCCAGGTCGATAGTACCTTTCTCGAAAGCATCGCTCAGGGCGGCGTCCTGCACACTGACCACTTGCATGTCTTCTATTTTCAGGCCCATCGGATTCAAGAATTTTTCCACCGCATAGCTGCCAAAAGTATTAGGGGTGGTAGATATCTTCAGCCCCTTCAGTTCATCGGCAATATCTAAGCCATTCTTTTCTACCAACACCCGGCGTGCCATAATGGCGTGGATGGTGCATTGGGTTGCGCCCAGGTACCCCTTATCGGCCACGATCTTGATGTGGCCACCCCTGGCGACGGCGTTGTAAAAGCCAGTCGAGATGGTGCCGGCCAATACATCTAACTGGCCTTGCACCAGGGGCGCGATGCCATCTCCAGGGTTGTTCAGAGTCACATCCTCAATTTCAATCCCCTGTGCCGTAAAATAACCCTCCTCCTGTGCAATGAAGAGGGGCGCAGAGCTCAGAAATGCCGAGCTCCGCATTTTTAGTTTGACGGGCGCAGGCGTCGGAGTAGCCTGTGCAATCCCGGCCGCAGAGCAGGCCGGCAGGATCAATACCCCCACCAGGAAGCAGAAACATGCTAAACCATGTCGCAAGGTGCTGGTCACGGGAAATCTCCTCCTCACGGCACCAGGCCGTCGCCGGTGCGCGTCATACGGTGGGCCACCCTTGAAACGGGCGTGATCGGTGGGCCGGTGTTTGGTCTGTCGTCTTCGGTCTGTGGCTTGATGCTGCCGGTCTCTTCCAGCCGCTGCGCCATTTGCGCGACGGTCGGCGCTTCAAAGAAGGCCTGTACCGGCAGTTCCACGCCGCAGGCCGGGATCAGGCGGGCGATGATTTGGGCGGCCAGCAAAGAGTGGCCGCCGAGCTCAAAGAAATTATCCTCTATACCAACCCGCTCCAGCTTCAGCACTTCGGCCCAACAGGCAGCCAGCATAGCCTCTACCGGCGTGCGCGACGCCACATATTCCCGCGTGGCTGCCGCCTGGGACAGATCCGGCCTGGGCAGGGCTTTGCGGTCCACCTTCCCATTGGGGGTCTTGGGCAGGGTTTCCAGGAAGACGAAGGCCGTGGGCACCATGTAAGCTGCCAATTTCTGGTTCAAATAGCTGCGGACTTCTGCCACTGCCGGGGCAGGCGGCTCTGCCGCCACGTAAGCCACCAACTCCAATTCTCCCAGCCGCCCTTCCTGGCCCACCACCACCACTTCGGCGATAGCGGGCAGCTCCAACAGCAGATTTTCAATCTCGGTGAGATCCACCCGGCTGCCGCGAATTTTGACCTGCTGGTCCTTCCGCCCCATGTGTTCAATAAGGCCATCGGGCCGCCGCCGCCCCAGGTCTCCCGTGCGGTAGATGCGCGCCGGGCCGCCGGCCGGGTCCGGCTGGAACACGGCATCCGTGAGCTCCGGCTTGCCCCAGTATCCCAAGGACATGAAGGGGCTGCGCACTACGATCTCGCCTATCTGGTTGAAGCCCACATCCTGGTCGTTCTCATCCCACAACAGCACTTCTTGCCCCGCGGTCGGATACCCGATGGCCGGGCGACCGTGGATCTCCGTATGCTCATCAATATAATAACTGCAAATGGCGCCGCACTCAGTGGCCGCCATCATAATCCGCATGAGGGTGTGCGCGCCGAAATGCTTTTTGAAAAGCTCGGTGTCCCGTTTGCTGATCGGCTCTCCCCCCAACAGGATCAGGCGCACGTGGGGGAAGCTTTCCGCCCCCGTCAGGGCGGCGCAGAAATGGCGGAAAACGGTGGGGATGGAGTGGTAGATCGTGATCTCGTGCTGCACCATAAAGGCTGCCAGCTTCCCCAAGCCCTCAGACTTCAAGTTGTACATGTAAATGGTAGCCCCGCTGAAGAGCGGCGGTATAATATCCGCGCGCGCTGCGGCGGCGCTCACCGATGCCAGCATCAGGAACCGGTCCGTGGCACAAATATGCAAATTGTTGATCCAGCTCATGGCCCCAAACATCCAACGGCGGTGGTTATCCATCACACCTTTAGGTTGGCCGGTGGAGCCGGAAGTATAGCTGATACTGGCGAGAGTCTCCGGGGAAATGTCCAGGTTGGGATTAGCAGGGGAAGTCGCCGGGTCAATCTCATCCATATTCAAAATCTGCGCCTGCCCGCTGAGAACACGGCGGGCAGCCTCCAGGTTCGCCTGGTTCGTGACCACCAGGACGGCTCCGACATCCTCCAGGATATAGCTCAACCGCGCCGGGGGAAAACTGGGATCCAGCGGCACAAGGATCTTGCCGGCTTTCATCACCCCTAACAACGCTACCGGCACCGGCGCTCCGTGCTCCAGCAGGAGGGCCACCGCTGCTACCCGTGGGCCGCAGCGCTCCAGGATCGCCCAGGCTACCCGGTTGGCCGCCTGGTTCAGGGCGGTATAGGTAAATTCCTGGCTGTTGGTTTTAACCGCCAGCCGGTCAGGGGTGCGCGCTACCTGCTGCTCAAAGCGCGCCGGGACCGATTGCTCGATCTCTGCCATCGCAAATGGGATAAAAGAGTTAGTAGGCTGCACCCGGCGGGTTGCCACAGGCATACCGCCATTTGCCGGCAGGTCATAGGTCGTATCTGCTGCGAGCATAAAACCCCCTTTGGGCTTCACGGTAACAACCGGAAACCTCTATATGCTGTTGTGGGCGGGTTACGGGAAATGCAGATGAAGCACGAAGGAGTATAGCAGGTCTGCCAGGGATTGTCAAAGTTTTATCGGCTAATCAATCGCATCTTCTCGAAGGGCGAGCGAGGCTCTCGCGCACCCAGAAAATGCGATTGCCCTGATACCATCATGCTTGCTCTCCCTTCGGCAACCATGTACAATATAGCCTATGGTAAAATGGAGTTCCTGTCACATCCTGTTCTACGCCACCCTGCTGCTGGCGACAAGCGCCTGCGGCCAGGAATTTACCCCCATAGCCACTGGATCTGCTGGGATAACTACCAAGACCGCCCTGGCCTACACGGCTACGCCCACACGCGTAACCACCCCCACCCGGACTACAACGCCGCAGGCGCCGCCCACCTTTACCCCGCTACCGTTCGCCGTTACGCCGCGGGCGGTGTCCACCGTGCGCGCTGAAGCCGTACTTCCTGTCACGCCCCTATCTACAGCCACCACCACACCGGCGGTCCCGGGCGAGCTAGCCGTGGCCCCGGGCTATAACGCCCAGGTCGCCTCCAATGGTTTTGGCAAACCGCAAAGGATCGTCGTAGCGCCTGATGGGACGGTTTGGTTTACCGACCAGGGCAACAATGCCGTGAATCGTTTGATGCCCGATCGCGGCCTATTGCAGTCCTTTGCCCCCAACCTGAACCGGCCGCGCGGCCTGGCGCGTACTAAGGCAGGAGATCTGTTGGTGATTGAGAGCGGCACGCGTAAATTACTGCGCCTGCCGGCCGCCGGTGGGCCGGCGCTGACCCTGTATCCACCTGCCGGGACCGCGCTGCAAGCGGAACCGGTAGGGGTGGCGGTCAATACGATTATCGGCGATATCTACCTGGCGAACGGCAGTGGCGGTCAGATTCTGCGCCTGGCGGCCGACGGCGCCTTCAAATCCACCCTGCCTACCACTTTCAAAAGACCGGTAGACCTGGTGATAGATCCCTGGGGCCGGCTGGTGATAGCCGATCTGGATGGCAACGCTGTCTCCCGCATCGAGCTCAACGGCCTGGTGCAACTGATAATGGTGGTTGCCGGTCCCACAGCCCTGGCAGTCGATCCGCAGGGGCATCTTTACATCGCTGGGGGGGATGGCAAGCTTTTGCGTATAAATACCAGCGAACAGATCCAGCTCCGACCGGCCAGCGAGGCGGAAACCATCATGACCGGGCTGCAGGATGTGCAGGGGATTGCGGTGGCGCCGGATGGCTCTCTGTTGGTGGCAGAAGCCGGGCGTAACCGTATTTACCGGGTGAATCGGAGGTAATCCAGGCCCCTATGACGACCCTCCTACCGGCCGCCTCGCCGGCGGCTACCCCGTAACCACCGTGGAAGAGGCGATTACTTACCTCAACCAACGTGGCTTCATCTTCTTCTGGCCGATCAAGGACGTGGTTCTCCCCAGCTTATGGGGAGCGGTAGCCGGTAACCGGCCGGTGGCGGCCGAGCACGACGATCCCGGCCATGTCACCCTACTACCCGAACAGGCCCATCCCATTCATGCAAGCGCCGCGCGCCAAAAATTGGTGGAGCTGTACTTTCACTCCGTGGGCGCTGCCCGGCTGCGCGAGCTGCTGCGCCTTTTTCCCTGGCGCACCACTGAAGCAGAGGGCGCGGTGCAGTCCCTGGTCCAGGCGGGCCGGCTGCAGCGGGATCTCTCTCATCCCGGCGAGCAGGGCCAGTGGATCAGCGTTCCGGATTTGCTATAGGTCGATAGGGTCATTCGATCTGCTCCTGTGGTATAATTAAGGACACTATGATACGTAAAGTTCCGCTGGCGCTACTGTTACTGGCCTGTGGCCTGGCCCTGGGCTTGTTCGTAGCCACGCAGGGGGTATTGCAAGCTGCCCCTCCTCCCCCTGCCTACCAGGAGTTACTGCAGCGCGGCTATGCTAGCCAGGAGCAGGGGGATATCCCCGCCGCGCGCGCCGCCTACCAGGCCTTGCTCGACAATCCTGCGGCGGCCCACAGCGCCCGTGATGAAGCCCTCTTTCGCCTGGGGCTGATCGCTTACCAGGAGGGAGATTGGGCGGCAGCCAGCGCCGCGATGCGCCCATTCGCCCAGGATCCGCTGGCGGTGGCCCTGCGCCCGGAAGTACATTATTTGCTGGCCCAGATGGCGCGCCAGGAAGGGAATTGGTCGGAGGCGGCTAGCCAATTGGAGGCCTATCTTAGCGCTGCACCGGTGCTCAGCGATATGCTTCATCTCCAGGTAGCTGATGCTTATGCGCAGCAAGCCCAACCGCAGCAAGCCATCCTCCATTATCAAGCAGCTTTGCAGAGCCCCTACAGTTCCCCCTACCGGATACTGGCAGCTTTAGCCGGCGCCCAGCTAAACGCCAACCGGCCGGCAGAGGCGCTGGCTACCTGGCAGGCGGCCTTCAACCGCGCTCCCGCAGACGCTTCCCGCGCCACCGCCCTTTTTGCCATCGCTAACTTAACAAACCCGTCCGGCGGCATCAGCCTTGACGCCGCGAAATATAGCGCCACGCTGCAATCCCTGGTGACCCGCTATCCGGCCACCTCCCAGGGCTACCAGGCCATGTTGCGCCTGGAGCAGATGGGATTGCCACTGGCCCCCTATACCCGTGGGCTGATCGCTTTCAACAGCGGCAACTACGTCGCCGCCCAGGTATCCTTCCAGGCGGCCACTGCCGCTGACACTTCTTTTGAGACAGATGCGTATTACTATCTAGGACGTACCTTGCGCCGCTTGAAGCATCTGCCCGAGGCTATTACCGCTTTGAAAACGTACGTGGAGTCGAATCCCAAAAAAGAGCAAGCCGCCAATTTCGGCGCCGCTTACCTGGAGCTGGCCTCCGCCTACCTGGACCAGGGAAACGAGACTAACGCGGTTCAGGTTTACCAACGCCTGGCCACCGATTATGTCGACCTGCCCCAGGCGGAAACGGCCCTGTGGCGGCTGGTAGAGCGGGACGAAGTGGCCCACGCCTTACTACAGGCCATCCCGCGCTACCAGAGCCTGGCAGAGCATTTTCCCCAGAGCAACAACGCCATCGATGCGCGCTTTATGCAGGGGCTGAGCTACTACCGCCTGAGAGACTGTGCCAATGCGCCGGTGGCCTGGCAGTTCCTGGCCGATAACCCCAACCCTGAGGTGCGCTCTCGCGGGCTCTATTGGCAGGCGCGCTGCGCCCAGGGACAGCAGCGACAGGAGGCGCAACGCCTGGCGCAACAGGCTGCCGCCGCCGACCCGAGCGGCTATTACAGCCTGTTGGCCCAGTCTATGCTCTCAAGCCCCGGCCCGATACTAGAGGATGTTTCGCTAGCGGGGGATGATGGCTCGGCGGCGGCCCTGGAACGCTGGCTTGTTGGCTGGGCCAACTCGCAGCAAACCCCCGATTGGCAAGCGCTTGACCGGGAGATACAAAATCAGCCGCACTACCAACGAGGTGTGCTGCTGCTGCGCATGCAGCTCTTCGACCAGGCGCGGCAGGAATTCAACACCCTTTTAGATATCTATAAGCAAACCCCCCTGGCTAATTACCGGCTGGCGCTGCTGCTGAGCGGGATGGGACAATATCGCCAGGCCATCCCGGCGGCGGTGCGGGTGGCGGCGCTGGCGCCCGCCAGGCGCTTGAGCCTGTCACCACTCTACCTGCGACGCCTGGCTTATCCCGTCCCCTATGCTGCTCTGATGGCCGATACGGCCCGCCAGTACCACATCGATCCGGCCCTGCTGGTGAGCCTGGTTCGCCAGGAGAGCGCCTTCGATGCGCAAGCGGTCTCCTCGGCCCAGGCCCAGGGACTGACGCAGGTGGTCCCCGCCACAGCCAAGGATATAGCAGGCCACCTGGATATTGCCGCTTTCCGCCAGTCGGACCTTTTCCGTCCCCTGGTCAGCCTGCGTTTCGGCGCTTACTACCTGGCGGTGCAACTGAAAGGGCGCCCCTCGGAGTTCCAGGCGCTGGCAGCCTACAACGCCGGCGGCACCAATGCCTGGCGTTGGACCGGCCTGGTGGACGGCGAAGATCCCCAGGTTTTTGTGGAGTTGATCGACTTTCCCGAAACCCAACGCTATGTGCGCTGGATCGCCGAAAATCTGGCACAGTATCGCTTCTTATACCCTGATCTGTTTCCGGCAGAAAAGGTCTCTGTTTCAGAAATAATCCCTGCTTCAGGAATAACCTCTGCTTCTACCGAAAGGAATGGCTCCTGATGTCCCCTACACGTCTGCTGCTCGTGTTGGCGATTGTGGTGACCCTGTTTTTGATTATTTTTAGCTTGATCTCCGGCTTTTATACCAACCTGTTATGGTTTGAAGCCCAAGGGTACGGCAGTGTCTTCTGGACAACGCTCTTTGCGAAATGGGGCGCTTTCCTGCTGGGCTTTATCTTGTCCACACTGATCGTTGCCGTGAACCTGCTGCTGGCGCGGCGCCTGGCCTGGAAAGGGCCGCTGTATATCGGCCAACGCAGCGTACTGCCCATTTCCGGCCGCTGGCTAAACCTGGGACTGATCGGGGTAGCTCTCTTCTTCGGCTTGATCTTCGGTGGGACCCTGGCCGGTTTCTGGTCCTTGCTCATTCGCTTTCTCAACCGCCAGCCCTTCGCTGTGACCGATCCCATCTTCAACCAGGATGTCGGCTTTTACATCTTCACCTTGCCGATCTACCGTCTGATGCAGGAGTGGCTGACCGGTATCCTGATTGTAGCCCTGGTCGGGGTGGTTGTGATCTACGGCATAAATATTCGCCCCGTGATCTCCCAACGCCGCGTCATCGTGCCCCAGTATATGCAGGTGCATGGGACGGTCTTGATTGCGTTGCTGGCCATCCTCTTTGCCTTTAGCTACTACCTGGACCGTTTCGAGATTCTCTTTTCTACATCGGGGGTGGTTTACGGCGCAGGTTACACCGATGTCAACGCTACCCTGGTGGCCTACAACGTGCTGATGGTGCTTACCTTTGTGTTGGGCATCTTGTTATTGGCCAGCCTGGTAACCCGCAATTTGTGGTTACCCCTGGGTGTGCTGGTGCTGTGGGGCGTAGCAGCCGTTTCTCTGACCAGCATCTATCCCGGCATTATCCAGCGCTATGTGGTGGTGCCCAACGAGTTTACCCGCGAAGCTCCGTACATTCTGAACGATATCGACATGACCCGTAAAGCCTATGGATTGGACCGTATTCAGGAAGTCAATGTGGACCCGCGCACAACCATCACCTCGAACACCCTGAATAATCACCTCACCACTTTGCGAAATGTGCGCCTGTGGGACTATCGCCCCCTCTTGGATACCTATTCCCAAATCCAGGAGATCCGACTATACTACGACTTCACAGATGTAGACATCGACCGGTACCGCTTTAACGATCAACTCACCCAGGTGAATCTCTCGGCACGGGAGATGAATCCCGCGCAACTGCAAAACCGCACCTGGGTCAACGAACACCTGGAGTTCACCCACGGCTATGGCCTGGTCATGAGCCCGGTAAACGATGTGACGCCGGAAGGCCTGCCCCACCTGATCATCAAAGATCTGCCGCCCAATATCTCGGTGCCGCTGACCCTGACCCGGCCCGAGATATATTTTGGGGAAAAGACCAGCCGCTATGTTTTTGTGAACACCAATGTGGAAGAGTTTGACTATCCCCAGGGCGATTCCAACGTGCGCGCCACCTACCAGGGTAAGGGGGGCGTGGCTATCGATAATCCCCTCAAACGGCTGGCCTTTGCCTACCGCTTTGGCGATTCCCAGATTATGTTTACCCAATCGCTGAATCCCAACAGCCGCATCATGATCTACCGCAATATCCGGGAAATCGTGCAAAATATCACGCCTTTCCTGGCTTACGACGCCGATCCCTACCTGGTGGTAGCTGATGGGCGCCTGATCTGGGTATTGGATGGCTATACCACCTCGGATCGGTACCCCTATTCCCAGCCCTTGCCGAATAAGAATTTCAACTACATTCGCAACGCTGTAAAAGTCACCGTGGACGCCTACGACGGTACGACCCGTTTCTACATTGCCGACGACACCGACCCCCTGATCAAAGCCTACAACGGCATGTACTCCAACCTCTTCCACCCGATTAGTGAGATGCCCGACAGCATCCGCGCCCACGTGCGCTACCCGGAGGATATGTTCACCATCCAGTCCCTGGTCTACGCCACCTACCATATGCGCCAGCCGGATGTCTTCTATAATAAGGAAGACGTGTGGGCTATTCCCCAGGAAACGCGCCAGGGTACCCGCGTAGCGGTAGTGCCTTATTATGTGGTTATGAAGTTGCTGGGCGAGGAACAGGCGGAGTTTCTGCTGATCCAGCCCTATACCCCGGCCCAGAAGAGTAATATGATCGCCTGGCTGGCGGCCCGCATGGATGGCCCCAATTTAGGCCAAATGGTGGTTTATAAATTCCCCAAGCAGGAGCTGATCTTCGGCCCGGCCCAAATTGAAGCGCGCATCGACCAGGATCCCACCATCTCAGCCCAATTGACCCTCTGGGGCCAGGGCGGCTCCCAGGTGATCCGCGGCAACCTGATTGTGATCCCGCTGGACCAATCGATAATCTACATCGAGCCCCTATACCTGCGGGCCGATACCGGGCAGTTGCCGGAGTTTAAGCGCGTGATCGTGGCCTCCGGTGAAAAGGTTATTATGGCCGACACCCTGCAACAGGCCCTGGTGGGGGTGCTGGGGAATAATGCCGCCGGTCTCAACCTGGGCGGTGCGACCACCGGCGCCCCACCCCCGGTGACGGCGGGAGCGGAAGCTTCATCGGTGGAGGTCAGAAATCTCGTCACCTCGGCCCGCAATCATTACAATGCCGCGCAGGAAGCGCTCAAAGCGGGAGATTGGACCAAATACGGCCAGGAGCTTTCGGCCATGAATAATGATCTGAAGAGCCTGTCCGACAAGCTAGGCATTCCATAGTAATTCCCATGCTCACGGTGGGCATAATGAAGGATGAAAATGCCTCCTGTAGGTGCGGCTTGCAGCCGCACGATTTTCAAGGCGGACAATATGAATCCCTGGGATTCCGTCAAATTATCCAACATGCCGAATGCCATTTTCACAGCGGGAGGGGAGAGCATGGCGGCGCATCCTTTCATCGGCACCTGGCAGCTCGTCTCCTGGGAGAGGCGGGCGCCAGATGGGGAGGTCACCTACCCGTATGGCGGAGACGCCGCCGGCTTCCTGACCTATACTGCGGATGGCTACATGTTTGTGGTGCTCACCAAGGCCAGCCGCTCCCCATTTGCCTCAGCAGATGTGAGTGGCGGCAGCGCGGCAGAGAAAGTGGCCGCAATGGAAAGCTATTTTTCTTATTGCGGGCGGTATGAGCTGCAGTCCCTCCCAGGCACGGCAGAGATAAAGACCATCCACCACATCCTGGCCTGCTCCTTCCCAAACTGGACTGGTACGGACCAAGTGCGATTTGCAGAGATCAGTCTGGGGTACCAGGGCGATAGGCTCTTGTTGCGCACCCAACCCATATTTGAAAATGGCAAGCTGCGCATCAGCCACCTCATCTGGCAGCGTCTGCGCTAACCAACTTTTGCGGCGCATAAGTCCAGAAGCGGTCCTAAACTGGATCTGATCTGGTCCAAAATTGCGCTGCGGCTCCCCAAACTATTGATTCTGGTCTCCTTTCCGCTATATAATATTGTGAAAAGATAGCATAAAGATAGCGCATTGCGTTAACCCATGCCATAACCATCTGGAAGCGGGTCCAGGCGCATGCGTTGGCTATCTATCATAATAGGGCGGAGGGACGAACATGCCCACTGAGTATACTCAGCATGAAACAGTCAGAACGGAGCCGCCTACGCTCGTAGAGCGCGCAGCATTACAACAGGTAGTGGATGTCCTGTCCCAGCAAGGTTATCGAGTTGTCGGTCCCACGGTGCGCGAAAACGTGATCGTCTACGATGACCTTAGCTCGGTCGAGCAGCTCCCTATCGGCTATAAGGATACCCAAGAAGGAGGAAGTTATTGGCTGAAGCAGACGAAAGAGCCGCTGTTGTTTGGATATGTTCTTGGGCCGGAATCGTGGAAAAAATATCTATCCCCGCCGCACCTCCGGCTTTGGCAAGCGCAACGCGCAAACGGTACCATCCACCTTATTCCCGAAAATACTCTTAAACGCCAGCAACATACCTCTGAGGGTCATGAGACCCTCCCGGGCGCCCCGGATCCGGCCGCGCCCCACCACCCGCTGGCCCTATTTGGCGCCCGCGCTTGTGAGCTGGCCGCTATAGCCGTGCAGGACCGGGTTTTCTTACAAGGGCCCTATGTTGACCCCATCTACCGCGCCCAACGGGAGAACCTGTTCATCGTGGCCGTGAACTGTACCCGGCCCGGCGGGACCTGCTTCTGCACTTCGATGCGGACCGGGCCGAAAGCCACCCACGGCTTCGACCTGGCCTTGACCGAGGTGTATGCGCCGCCACGCCACTATTTTATCGTCGAAGTAGGCAGCGATGCGGGCGCAGCCGTGCTGGCGGCCATCCCCCACCAACCCGCCGGCGCCGCTGACGTGCAGGCAGCAGATAGCGGCGTGGCTCAGGCCGCGACAGAGATGAGCCGCTCTATCGATACCACCAATATCAAAACGCTGCTCTATGATAATTTCGAGCATCCGCGCTGGGAAAATGTGGCCTCCCGCTGCCTGACCTGCGGCAACTGTACGATGGTCTGTCCTACCTGCTTTTGCACGACGGTCGAAGATACCGTTGATCTCGATGGGACGCGCGCCGCGCGCTGGCGCAAGTGGGATTCATGCTTCACCATGGACTATTCATATATCTACGGGGGGAGTGGGCGGGCTTCGTCAAAGTCGCGTTATCGCCAGTGGATGACCCATAAATTGGCTTCCTGGATCGATCAGTTTGGCACGTCGGGTTGTGTCGGCTGTGGCCGGTGCATTACGTGGTGCCCGGTCGGTATCGACATCACCGCAGAAGTCAGCGCCATCCGCTTCACAAGCGACGCCGCAGCCAACAACAGCGCTCAACCCGCCAAGACCTCCGAAACGGGGTAGGGAGGACACCAATCAGTCGAATACTCTCGACAAGGATGCCTCCTCATTTAACAATGGGGACATTTTGGGAGGAAACAAAGGCTATACAATCATTGGCACCTATTTTGGCAGAATTGCCCATTTTTGAAGGGCTAGATAAGCGTTACCTGGAACTGTTAACCGGCTGCGCGGCAAATACCGTCTTTAAAGATGGGACCGTAATCTTCCGCGAAGGTGATGAAGCGAAACAATTCTTTGTGGTGCGCGATGGGTTGGTCGCGCTGGAAATCCGTGCGCCTGGCCGCCCCCCGGTAACCATTCAGACCGTCGAAGCCGGCGACATAGTGGGCTGGTCGTGGCTCTTCGCGCCCCACCGTTGGCACTTCTCCGGGTGCGCCATTGGCACCACTCGCGCCATTGCCCTGGACGGCGAATGTCTGCGCGGCAAATGCGAAGCAGATCATGACCTGGGTTACGAGTTCCTGAAGCGCTTCTCCCTGATAATGATCCGGCGGTTGGAGGCCACGCGCCTGCAATTACTGGACGTATACGGCAAGTAGAAGGAGGCCTTATGGTTACGATGCAACGCGAGCTTCTGACAATGGCTATTCTCGATCCGATGCTGCCGCGTGTTTATGAGGTGCGGCAGGTACACCGCGATACCGCCGATACCTTTTCCCTGGATCTGGCGCCCGCCGATGGCGGTGAGATGCCGGCTGAGTATACTCAGCATGCGCCAGGTCAGTTTAATATGCTCTATGTCTTCGGCGCCGGTGAGGTGCCGATTTCGATCAGCGGCGACCCGGCCAACCGATCGTCGCTTATTCATACCATCCGCGCCGTGGGCGCTGTGAGGCGGGTGATGAGCACCCTCAATGCCGGCGACCAGATAGGCATCCGGGGACCGTTCGGCACGCCGTGGCCCGTCGCAGCGGGGCGCCCCGCCGAGCGGGGGGCAAGCGGGATATCGTGATTGTGGCAGGGGGCATCGGCCTGGCGCCGCTGCGCCCTGTGATGTACCACATCCTGGCCGAGCGCGAACAATACGGCAAAGTTGTGCTGCTCTACGGCGCGCGTACACCTGCGGACGTATTGTACCGGCGCCAGCTTGAACAGTGGCGCTCTCACCTTGACCTGGATGTGTTTGTGACCGTGGACCAGGCGACCGACCAGTGGCGCGGCAGCGTGGGCGTGGTCACCAAGCTGATCCCCCGCGCCAATTTCGATCCCGGCAACACTTTGGCGATGGTGTGGGGCCCCGAAGTTATGATGCGCTTTACCACGATGGAGCTGGAAAAGCGCGGTGTGCCCACAGACCACATTTATATCTCCATGGAACGCAATATGAAGTGTGCCGTGGGATTGTGCGGCCATTGCCAGTACGGGCCGATCTTTATCTGTAAAGATGGGCCCGTATTCCGGTACGACCACATTCAGCACTTGATCAACAAATGGGAATTGTAGGAGCCTCCTATTCCACAAAACCAGAACCCCCAACTCGCTATTTGGAAATTTTCCTCGTGCGATGGCTGCCAGTTGAGCCTGCTCGATTGTGAGGACGAATTATTGGCGGTGGCGGGCGCCGTGGATATTGCCTACTTTCCCGAAGCTACCAGCGCCACGGTGAAGGGCCCCTACGATATTTCACTGGTCGAGGGCTCGATCACCACGCCCCACGATGCCGAACGCATCCATACCGTGCGCCGCTTGCTCTATTGTGGCGAGTTGATCGAAAGCCATACGTTGCATGTCTACATGCTCCATGCGCCCGACTTTTTGGGCTATCCCGACGTCATCCAGCTCGCCAAAGATTTCCCGGAGGTAGTTAAAAGGGCGCTGGCGCTGAAGAAAATCGGCAATGAGTTGGTGACCCTGCTGGGTGGGCGCGAAATCCACCCGATCAACGTGCGGGTGGGTGGCTTCTACCGTGTCCCCACGAAACAGGAGCTAGCGCCGCTCATCCCTAAGCTGGAATGGGCGCGGGATGCCGCCTGCGAGACGGCGCCCTTTACCGGTACGCTTTCGTTCCCGGACTTTGAGCAGGATTACGAATACGTGGCTCTCAGCCACCCTGACGAGTATCCTTTCAACGAGGGGCGGCTGGTATCGAACAGAGGGTTAGATATTGCCATCCGCGAGTATGAAGATCATTTTGTCGAGGAACATGTAAAGTATTCCAATGCGTTGCATTCGTCCCATAAAGGCACGGGCGCTTATTTTGTAGGGCCACTGGCCCGCTATAACCTGAATGTCGATAAGTTGTCGCCCCTGGCGCAGCAGGCGGCGCAGGCGGCGGGGCTAGGCCGGGTGTGCCACAACCCTTTTAAGAGCATCATCGTCCGCGCCGTGGAAACCGCCTACGCCTGCGATGAAGCCATCCGTATCATCAAAGCCTATGAAGCGCCGCCCAAGCCGGCTGTTACAGTCGAACCCCATGCGGGTACCGGCTACGGCTGCACCGAAGCTCCCCGCGGCATCCTGTACCACCGCTACCGGCTCGATGACCACGGTACGATCCTCGACGCCCGGATTGTGCCGCCTACGTCGCAGAATCAAAAGATTATCGAGCGCGACTTGTACCACTATGTGACCCAGAATCTGCATCTGTCCGAGGAGCAATTGACGCGCGAATGCGAGCAGGCGATCCGGAATTACGACCCGTGTATCTCCTGCGCCACGCATTTCCTGAAGCTGCACATCGAGCGGGAGTAACCCAAGTGGCGGCCCAGATTTTGGTTATCGGTATCGGCAATCTGTACCGCGGCGATGATGGCGCCGGTATCATCGCCGCGCGGGAGCTCAAGAGCCGTACTTGCCGCCAGGTGCGCATCCTCGAATTGGCCGGTGAAGGCGCCGCCCTCATGGATGCCTGGCATGCACAGGATGGCGCGCAGCCGATGGTCATCTTGATCGATGCGATATCGTCCGGCGCCGCGCCGGGAACTATTTTTCGTCTCGACGCGGGCGAGCAGCCGGTCCCGGTCTCATTCTTCAACTATTCAACCCATGCTTTCAGCCTGGCCGAAGCGGTTGAGCTGGCCCGGGTGCTGGGCGAACTACCGCCGCATATGATCATCTATGGCATAGAGGGGCAGAACTACGCCGCCGGCAGCGCCCTCTCTGCGCCAGTCGCGCAGGCCCTGCCGCAACTGGTGCAGCAGTTGAAGCGAGAAATTGATGAGATGGAGGCAAGCAAATGAGCGCACCTATGGTAGTTGTCGGCAGCTTAAACATGGACCTGGTGGCCCGGGCGCCCCACATCCCTCAGCCCGGCGAGACGATCATCGGGCGGGATTTCCACGTGCTTCCCGGCGGCAAGGGAGCCAACCAGGCGGTAGCGGCGGCCCGGCTGGGCGGCCGGGTGGCGCTGATCGGGCGGGTGGGGGAGGATGCCTTTGCTACCCCCCTGTTGGCAAACCTGGCGGCAGCCGGGGTTGACCATACCTATGTGACCCGCGACCGTGAAGCGGCCACCGGGGTAGCCCTGATCGTAGTTAGCGACAGCGGGCAGAACAGCATCGTGGTGGCCTCCGGCGCCAACGGACGCCTGACGGCGGCGGATGTGGCCACGGCCGTCGCCGCCTTCACCGGTCGCGGCGTGCTCCTGCTGCAACTGGAAACCCCGATCGAGACGGTGACCCATGCCGCCCGGCTGGCGCGGGTCAGGGGCTGGACCGTGATTCTCAACCCGGCCCCAGCCCAACCTTTGCCTGCCGAGCTTTTGGCCCTGGTGGATGTGCTGGTACCCAATGAGACGGAGACCGCCTTGCTCACCGGCCTGCCGGTGGGAGACCTGGCGGAAGCCGCCGCAGCAGCCCAGGCGCTACGCCAGTCAGGCGCGCCGACCGTGATCCTCACCCTGGGAGAGCGGGGCGCGCTGCTGGCGACGGAAGACGGGGCGCAGATCTACCCAGCCTTTGAGGTTCAGGTGGTCGATACAACCGCCGCCGGGGATGCCTTTGTGGCCGGGTTTGCCGTAGCCTTGGCCGAAGGCGGCTTCTTGCCCCAGGCTGTGCGCTGGGGCAATGCTGCCGGCGCATTGGCCACCACCAAGTTGGGCGCCCAGCCCTCGCTGCCCACCCGGCGGGAGTTAGAAGAATTCCTGGCCGGCAGATTAGGCACGAAAGATCATTAGAGGAATTGAAATTCAGGGGATCGCTTACCCCAATTACGAGATGGAGATCGAGGTAAGGGGAAGGGATTCGGCCTCAAGGCGTGAAAGATTAACCGTTTTGCTGGCGTGGTCAATATCTATGCCTACAAGATTCCCATCGACATCAAAGTCCAGTACAATGCCTGGTACAACTTCCTGGGAATCCACACTGGGTTTTTCAAGCAGGTCTATATAGAGCGAATCGGTTTCTGGATAATAATGAAATTTCATGAATTACTCTCCTGGAAATCTCTGTCAGGAAACGCGTTATGAACTGTCTCACCATCTTCGAGAGTTACAACACGCAAATACTTACCTATCTCTGGTATGAATATCCACATCCGAATACGACCATCAGGCTGAACTTCGCGACGTACCGGGTCCCGGAGCGCGCGCTCGCACCATTCAAGTTGAAGGTAAGGTCGTTTACGTAAAACCTGCTCTGAGAAATAGTGCGTCGTTTTCATATAGATCGGCAGGATGGATAATCTTCATTATAGTCGTGATTCCCATTAACTAATTATAGCGTATTACTTGGGTGAAAGAACAATGCGCCAGGGCTATGTCGGGTGTGAGCAGGATGCTCGCGCTCCTTATATAACTGCTCTATATGTCTGTGCTGGTACCTGGACAGAAGGGTGGTTCTGTGTATAATAAGCCGCATTCCGGCAGATCCCGCAGATAGGAGATATACATGGCTCTGAGCGCAGAACAGAAAAACCGCTTTTTCCAGGATGGTTATATTGCCGTCAAGAAACTCATTAGTCCCGAGGAGTTGGCCAGCCTGCGCCAACATTACGAAGACCTGGTGTTGGGGCACGTGCCGAACTTTCCCCAGCGCCACGTCTCGGTGCGCGATGTCCAGGGGCACGCCGAATATGGCATGGTTAGCCAGGGTCGCACCCTGGACGCTGCCGTACGTCAGGGGCCGTATCACGACCGGCGCGGCACCCAGGTCTATCCCAGGGGCGAAGAGGATTACGATGCCCAGCGCCGCGCGCCGGTCAAAGATCCGCTGGATGCCGTCAGCAAGGTCAACGTACCCAGCCGCTATGACCCGGTTTTCGCGAGTGTCATGCGCAGTCCCAAGATCGTGGACATCGTGGAAGATTTGTTTGGCAGCCCCAACATCAAGCTCTACTTTGACCAGATCTTTGCCAAGCCTCCCTTTGACCGGGCTAACCGCTACCACCAGGATTCCGTCTTCTGGCCCTTCTTCGCTTCCAATTTCCAGGTGACGGCCCAGGTACTGTTGGACGATTCTACTATGGAGAACGGCTGCATTCGTTTCATCCCCGGCAGCCAGAATTTCGGCCTGGTAAATTGGGACCATCTCCCCTATATGCTGACGGAAGACGTATTGGCTGCGGAGGTGCCTGTTCCCTTGCAAGCCGGAGATGTCACCTTCCACCATAGCCTGTCGCTGCATTGCAGTGGTCCGAATATGACCCCTAACCGCCGGCGCGGCTGGTCGATGCACTATGTCTCGGCGGAAACGCGCTACATCGGCACGCCGGAGGAGGGCGAGCATCTCAAAAACCTGGATATCCTGGAAGGACCGGAGCCGATGAACGGCTGGCCCCTCATCCGGGGCCACGCTTTTCCGGGTGGTGTATAGGCACATCAGGTCACGGACAGGGGGAGGGTGCTATGACAAAGGCAGCAGCGCATAGTCGTGCGCGGGAATTGGATCCACTCAACTATTTAAGTAACTACTCAGCCACCGGATATAGACTGATGAAAGGTCTAACATACTACATATTGTGGTTTTTAAGTCTGAATCGGGCATTTATAGCCCGTTCAAAAATGCTATTTTGAGGCCCAATCATCACCTTATGTAAATCTAAACACTAC
>SHYO01000074.1 GCA_009692745.1 Chloroflexota bacterium | reverse complement strand
ACCACCTATGATGCTCTGGACCGGCTGGCCACCGCCGAAACCAACAGCGCCGGTACCGGCCAGTATACGCCGCGTTCGTTCCAATATGATGCCCTCGGTAACATCACGGCCTTCGAGTGGGTGACCAACACCTATGGCTATGGTCAGGCGAGTGGCATCGCCAGTGGCGCCAAGCCCCATGCCCTCACCCACGTGAATAGTGCGAAGCGGTCGGACTATGATGGCAATGGCAACCTCGTCAACCGTTTCTCCCAAACCCTGACCCAATCCCTGAGCTACAACGCTGAGAACCGGCTGGTGGCCGTCAGCCCGGTGCTCACCGCTACCTTCACCTATGACGGAGACGGGAAGCGGGTCAAGCGCCAGGACAGTAGCGGTACTACGGTTTATGTGGGGAATTATTTTGAGAAAATTGCCGGAACCGATATTATTACCAAGTACTACTATTTTGGCGATCAGCGCATCGCGTCCCGTTCCGGGATTAGCGGGACGACTGGAACACTTTACTACAACATTGGGGACCATCTGGGTTCGAGCAGTCTGAGCTACCGGGCGACGGGCAGCGCAGTCACGGTCACCCAAAGCTACTCTCCCTGGGGTGCTATCCGCCCAGGGCCCAATAATGCTCTGACCACGGATTATACCTACACCGGCCAAAAGTGGGATGCCAGCCCAGGGTTAATGTTCTATGGATCAAGGTATTACGACAGTTCGCTGGGCCGCTTCCTCCAACCAGATACGATTGTGCCGGAGCCGGGGAATCCGCAAAGTCTTAATAGGTATACCTATGTTGATAACAATCCACTGCGATATACTGATCCCTCTGGACATTGTCCGACATGTATTATAGGGCTAATTGCCGGAGGCGTCATAGGAGGAGGAATATACTACTCAACGCATCGAGACAACCTCGATTCGGGTCAATTTTGGGCCTCCGTAGGGATAGGCGCCGTTGGCGGTACCTTAATTGGGACAGGTGCAGGGATTGCAACAGGAGTAGCAGCTTTATCAATGATCGGAGGAGGTACGGGGGCTCTTGCAAGCCAAATCGGCTATATTGTTTCTGCAGGGAATTCATATAATACCACAGATATGATTATCACTGCTGGTGTAGGAGGTGTATCTGGGGCTTTAAGTGGGGCTATTGGTGGATCATCTGGACTACTTGCAAATAATGAAGCCGCAGCCATGCTGGCCAGGCCAGGTGTTTCTGCCGCAGCTGGCGCAGTTCAACAAGGAATAAGTGATTTGCGAGGTGGGAGGAATTTAGATGCAGGTGCAATAGGTGCTGCAGCCGGAATAGGGCTCATAACTGGTCTTGCTGGGGAGGTTGCTGGTGGTAAAATAGCCTCGGATACTTTGATTAAGCACGGAGGTGCCATGTTCGATACACCCATGGTGGTACGATCATCGGGGGTGGATTACAACAGTGCATTACGCGCTCAAGTAAGCTTAGAGCTTTTTCGTGCAGGAATGTTATCTGCCGCTCCTAGGAGTGCCGCAATTGAGATTGGAGGGAATTATTTACAATCTCAGGGCCAACAACCCTAATGTATTTCTAAAGTAGCTTGAATGACTGCAGTGGCGAGTCTGGATATTCCCTTGTTCACGAGGACTGCTGGACTCGCCAAATCAGATTTTAATCTGTGAGTAACAGACAAAGTAGATCATTTAACACGAACTATGGAGTGAGGTTTCATGTCTCTGACGATAGCCTTCCTTACTTTTCTGACTTGGGGAGGGGGATTCCTCTATAACCACTACCAAACAATTCCCTGGGGAGGCAGAATGCTTCGTGCTCCCCAATGGCTATTTCTGTTGTGTGGTAGACCCCACGATCAGAGCAATGTACCAAGAGGCGTTTTGGCATTTAGCGGGGTCGCTCTGCAAGTTTCCGCCTTGCTAGCGATATTGTTTGCCTTGTTATTGGGGGAAAATTTGTCAGCACAAGGAACTTTTCTTGTATTCTTTGGCTCTTTGCCGATAGGGGCTGTTTTAACATATTTACTGTCTTTGGGAAGAAGGTATACAAGAGAGGATGCGCTACTGTATTTAATGCAACGACTGGGAAGCGATGATCCTAAAGTTAGGCAAAGGACAATAGTAAATCTGATATCGACAGGATGGCAGAGAAGTCGAGACGCTTTCATCGAAGTGTGTTCAAATGATCCAGACGAGCTTGTTCGAGCAGAGGCACTGCATGGTCTCGGAATTATTTATTCGGGGGAGCGGGATATAGAAGTTTTGCAACTGGCTTTAGATAAATACGATAACCCCGGAAGCGGTATTCTGACACGTCAGGTAGCAGGGCAAGTAATGATCATGATCAATGGACTTCGGAAGAAGGCCAAAGGACAGTTCTGGCGGATGACTGCTGAGGCACAGCTACAGCATCCAATTCTATTACAAGCTGTAGCGGAAACGCGGCGAATCCTGGCGGAAGAAAATAACAAACCTTAACCCGGTTTATCAAGCACAATAATAGATCAGAATCCCAGACAGCCAGCATATCTCTTCGGGGATCACCTGGGCTTTACAACCACCATATATTTTCCGCTACGGCCATCCAGCAGTGGTACTACCCGTATAGTGTCAAGGCCGAGTCCGGGCAACGCTTTGCCCACGGATTACACCTTCACCGGGCAGCCGTTGGACAGTTACATTAACTTGAATCGGAGGGGGCACGCTGCTATGCCTCCTCCAGTGGCCGCCGAGCCAGCCACTGGATTGCTCGTTCTATCACCGTGCGGAACTTAGGATTTGAGTAGACCAGGTTATCATGGCCGGATTAGCAGCAGAGTATCGCTGCTGGTATTTGCATCCACCATCATGTAGGACTCGTCCACCATCTGCCAAGGCGCCAACCCTTGCGTAATCGGATGGTACGGATTGGCAATCTGAATGCTGAGATTTTGATTCAGCTCGACCGCATAGCGCCGGTCCTCGATGCCGTCACCCACATCGGCGGGGTGCAGAAGCTGGGGTACGACGGCAACGGCAACGTCATCAGCCGCACCCTGAGTCCTCCCACCCTGACCCTGAGCTACGACGCAGAGAACCGGCTGAGCGGGATTGTCAGCAATGTCACGCCCACCTCGACCTTCACCACCACCTTCAGCTATGACGGTGATGGCCGCCGCGTGATGAAGACCACCCCCTGGAGCACGACCTGCTACATCAGCCCCTTGATGGAGAAGGTCGTGCCGCTGGCGGGCCGCAACCTGCTGCCGGGCAATGTGATTACCGCGGACTGCCAGATACATATGGATGACCTGCTGAAAATGGCGATCGCGCCTGGGGTGAGCACGACGGTAGCGTATGACGCCAATGGCGATGGGCTGGTCAACGTCTATGACATGGCAGCGGCGGCGGACAACTGGCGCGGCAACCTGCCGGGGTGCAACAACGCCAACGGCATCACGATCAAGTATTACCGCCTGGGGGGAAAGCAAGTCGCGATCCGGTCGGAGGGCAATTTGAACTATGTCCACACCGACCACCTGAACAGTGTCAGCCTGCTGGTGGATAGCAGTGGGAAGGTAGTAACGGGGACGGTGCAGCGCTTCATGCCCTTCGGCCAGGAGCGAGCCGGGCAGCTCCAATCCTTGCCCACGGACCGGAATTTCACCGGGCAACCGCTAGACTCGAGCACCAATCTGCTCTATTATAGGGCGCGCTACTACGACCCGGCGCTGGGCCGTTTCACCCAGGCAGATACGATTGTGCCGCAGCCCGGTAATCCGCAAAGCCTTAACAGATACTCTTACGTCAATAACAATCCATTAAGATATAATGACCCGAGTGGTCATTGCCCCATGTGTGTCACCGCCGCCTTGGGTGCTCTGGCGGGCGGTGGTATTGCTTACGGTGTGCAGGTCGCCGCCAATATCAGTCAGAATGGTTTGACAGTAAATGCCCTTACTGAGGTCAACTGGGCTACGGTCGGAGCCGGTACAGTAGCTGGCGCCGTGGCGGGGGGTACCTTTTTTGTGGGTGCTGCTGTTCTGGGCACTGGGTTAGGCGCTACTGTAGCAGCCGGCGCGATTAGCGGAGCTATTTCTGGTCAAACCGAACGAGCGACAGAGAATGCATTTAGCGGTCAAGAGATTACTTCAGGCTTAGATGATCCTGGCGACATAGCTCGAGATGCAGTTATAGGTGGCGCATTTACAGGCATTGGAAGGACTGTCGATATTGCAATTGCCAACGCTCGGTTCCAAGGATCATTTAGTCGCTATGTGTCGGAGGGTGAACTAAATAGTATTAAAGAGACAAGTTTGCTACGTGGAGGGAGACCAGGAAACACCTACTTCACCGCTGATAGATTTTCAGACAGTGGAGAAGCTATGAGCCGCTTAGCTCTTCCCACACGGACTCAATTCCGGGTAGATTTTGAGATTGCTAATGCCCC
The DNA here is from genome assembly GCA_009692745.1 of Chloroflexota bacterium. Classification (GTDB taxonomy): domain Bacteria; phylum Chloroflexota; class Anaerolineae; order Epilineales; family SHYO01; genus SHYO01. The sequence goes on along the minus strand of SHYO01000074.1, from coordinate 16,921 downwards.
AGCGATTCAAGGCCCAAGCCGGGTTCAACCTTGGATGAAACCTTTCCGGCCTGGTTTTAGACAGGGGTTGAGTATGGAGTATTGGTCAAAAGATCCAATTAAAGTACGTTTGGGAGGATATCAAGAGCTAAATTGAATCTATGTTTAACTGAGGAATATAATGCCAATAAGAGCTGAACTTACAATTACCGATCCCTATGAGGCTTTCGCAGTGATTGAAGGTCAAATAGAGGGACCGATAGAACCCCAACTGAGTCTAAAGATGTTTCCTACAATTATGCACGACTTGATGGCGATTATGCGTGGCTTGGCTCATGAGAGCCCTTTAGGTACCTCCGAAAGATCTGGCTTATTATCTATACTTAAAGGGGTTACAGCACCAGGCTATTTATTTAAAGCCAGTGATGGGCGATCTCTGATGATTTACCCCCGACATGTAGGAAGTAGCTTTAGAGATTTATCTAAAGGTAACGAAATCACTGTGAACATATTTGATTCTAAAGGAACAAAAGGCATTGGGATTGGCGTTGTGCAAGTTTTCTCTTCTTAGGAGGAGCTTTCTTATACTCAACATGAGTATGCAGGCTCCTAATGCTCGACGAACTGAGAAATTGGGGGCCACTTTACTATAACCTACATTCCGCACCTTAAGAATTGATCAAATAGCAATTTAGGACAGGCAAACCGAGCAAGCATAGGCTCTGCTGGTGAACGGGGCATAAGTTGAACACTTGGCACAAATGTACCAACTCTAACCGGCAACGATGGTTCTTCCGTGAATTTCGTGAACGCTGACAAATCTGGCAAACTAAGCGGGAAGTTACTTTACATCAGGAGGACTTCCCATGCTTTCCCAGTTGTTCTTGTCTGATTGCACATCACTGTCGATCACCGATTGGCATTTGGAAGAGGACGCCTTCATCTTGCATGTCATAGTTCAGTTCGCAGAACCTAAATGCCCTTCTTGCCACGCCACGGAATGTGTCAACCATAATAAGACACTCTGATGGCAATTTAGTGAATCAAGCTGTTGCCTGACTGAGGCCCACGATGGGCATAGAAAAATCTGTTGCATGGCATCGGCCTGTGGCAGGTTGATCCAGATAGCCTCTGGGATTGCTGGTGGCGGGAGGCGTCCACGCACAAACCGGTCAGGCTGAGTACCATAGGCTACCTGCAGCACCTATTAGCGTGTCGCCGGTACTCTTGAGCCTGGTCGTGGTGAACCATCGGCAAAGTCAGCAACCCTAAACTGCTCTGGTGATACTCCTCCAATTCCTATACCTACGACGCGGAGAATCGCCTGAGCGGGATTGTTAGCAATGTCACTCCCACCTCAACCTTCACCACCACCTTCACCTATGACGCCGATGGTCGCCGCGTGATGAAGACCACCCCCTGGAGCACGACCTACTACATCAGCCCCTTGATGGAGAAGGTCGTGCCGCTGGCGGGCCGCAACCTGCTGCTGGGCAATGTGATCACCGCGGACTGCCAGGTACATATGGATGATCTGCTGAAAATGGCGGTGGCGCCTGGGGTGAGCAACACGGTGGCGTATGATGCGAACGGGGATGGCCTGGTCAACGTCTATGACATGATGGCAGCGGCAGATAACTGGCGCGGCAATCTGCCGGGGTGCAACAACGCCAACGGCATCACGATCAAGTATTACCACCTGGGAGGAAAGTCCGTCGCGATCCGGTCGGAGGGCAATCTGAACTATGTCCACACCGACCAACTGAACAGTGTCAGCCTATTGGTGGATAACAGCGGGAAGGTAGTGACAGGGACGGTGCAGCGCTTCATGCCCTTTGGCCAGGAGCGGGCCGGCCAGCCGCAATCCTTGCCTACGGACCGGAATTTTACAGGGCAGCCATTGGACGCCAGTACCGGGCTGCTGTACTATGGGGCAAGATATTACGACAGCTCGCTAGGTCGGTTCATCCAGCCGGATACGATTGTGCCGCAGCCTGGCAATCCGCAAAGTCTGAACCGGTTCAGTTACGTTTTAAATAACCCTCTCAGGTATGTGGATCCGTCAGGGCATGACCCATTGGATAACCAGTGGCATTCTGAGTTCAAGGGAGTACATAACCGAGATCCGCAGTGGCAGGATGTAGCAATCCGCCTTTTCTCAATCGCTTTTACCGACGAATGGGATGAAAACAATTTCTACAATTCTCAAGGGGATCTTCTCAACGACCCAAATCTGCATACTATTTTCACAACCCCCGAAGAGAACCATTCTTGGGCAAATATGCCAGATATATTAACGCGACTATCAGGCTGGTATAAGCGGAATGAAAAGGAGGCTTTTGTGCGCGATGTTGGAACTCTCTTTGGGGGTCTTCCCAACAGGTTAGAAGAGTCAGTGATGCGAAGAGCGGTAACTTCCAGTTGCCTACCATGTTATGACTGGGCCTTTTTGGGAAAAGATGGATTGCCACAAGGGTTAATTGGCACAGATCCAGATGCAAATGTACATCACTGGGCATGGGCTTTCGTTCTTGGATATCAGGTCGGGGGCGATGTAGGTCGATTGATCAATACCACTCGGGAATTGAGCCAAGTTGGTTGGAATCCGCTTGAAGTTTCAAGGAATCCAAATTCCCAGGCAGATATCGGACTCGGTAACCGGGCGGCTTCCATGGGATCTGACGTTTATGATTTTGGAGCTTCGCCAGATACTGTTCGCTCTCTCTACTATCAAAATATTCTAGGGCAATAAAGGATAGTAATAGAATGGGTCGATGCGGTGTTAATCCGATCAAATATGCTATTCTGGGATGTGCTCTAGCTTTTTTTGCTAGTGGTTGCCTCTATGATCCGGGACAGGATCCGGTAATGATAGCTATATCTCGTATCCAGATTGGAGATGAGCGTAGTAAAGCAATTCAAGCTCTGTCAAATGCCTGGTACCATGCAGAGTGTACACTGACTAACGGCTCAATAGATGATCTCTTTTTCTATGGTCCACAAAACTCTAACGTTAAAGTAGTAATTGTGAGATCTAAGATAGTTCAAGGGAAGTTAGCCGTATATTTTGTTGGAAGTGAGGAGAGCTATATGCTCCATTTACAAAAAGAGTGCATACCTGCGGAAATACTCAACAAAGTAGATCCTCAACAGTGAGGGAGGAGATTGGCTCTTGTGCTGTATGCATTCAGCAAGACATCATCCTGAATCGCAACGCCGAAGTCTACTATAGAAAACGAGTGAGGGTCAGCACGGAATGTGTCAACCATAATGAGACAACTCTGATGGGAATTTAGTGAAGCAAGATGTTGCTGACTGAGGTCCCACGATAGGCATAGTGAAATCTGTTGCATGGCATCGACCTGTAGCAGGTTAATCCAGACAGCTTCTGGGATTGCCCGTGGCGGGGGCGTCCACGCACAAACCGCTCGGGATGAGCACCATAGGCTGCTTGCAGCACCTGTTAGTGTGCAGCCCGTACTTCTTGAGCCTTGTCGTGATGAACCATCGCCGGCGTCAGCAACCCTAAACTACTAACGTCAACGTCATCAGCCGCACGCTGAGTTCTCCCACCCTGACCCTGACCTACGACCCGGAGAATCGCCTGAGCGGGATTGTCAGCAATGTCACACCTACCTCGACCTTCACCACCACCTGCACCTATGACGCCGATGGCCGCCGCGTGATGAAGACCACCCCCTGGAGCACCACCTACTACATCAGCCCCTTGATGGAGAAGGTCGTGCCGCTGGCAGGCCGCAACCTGCTGCCGGGCAATGTGATCACTGCCGACTGCCAGGTACACATGGACGATCTACTGAAGATGGCGATCGCGCCCGGGGTCAGCAACACGGTGGCGTATGACGCGAACGGGGATGGGCTGGTCAACGTCTACGACCTGGCAGCAGCGGCGGACAACTGGCGCGGCAATCTGCCGGGGTGCAACAACCCGAACGGCATCACGATCAAGTACTACCGCCTGGGGGGAAGGTCCGTCGCGATCCGGTCAGAGGGCAATCTCAACTATGTCCACACCGACCACCTGAACAGCGTCAGCCTGCTGGTGGATAGCAGCGGGAAGGTAGTAACGGGGACCGTGCAGCGCTTCATGCCCTTTGGCCAGGAGCGGGCCGGGCAGCCCCAATCCTTGCCCACGGACCGGAATTTCACCGGGCAACCGCTAGACTCGAGCACCAATCTGCTCTATTATGGGGCGCGCTACTACGACCCGGCGTTAGGACGGTTCCTACAGGCAGATACGATTGTGCCCCAGCCGGGGAATCCGCAGAGTCTCAACCGTTATAGTTATGTAATGAACAACCCTGTCAAATACACCGATCCCACAGGACACGCTGATGCCTGCTTTTGTGATGGAAGTCCGAGTCCGGCTCCAATATACTTTAGTGGTTTGTATAGATCTGATGAGCAACATCAGGCTTATTTGGATTGGGCCGACCAGCACCCGGACTATAACCCATCAACCGATCCCATATTGAATGGTGGGGTTCGGGCAGGATGGATGAGTCCAGATCTTTATCGAAGAGATATTGAGTATGAGTATAACCTCACATTGCCTTCCGCTGGACTCGGGCTTTCTTATCCTGAAGGGACATTGCAGGTAGGTCTCGGTGCAAGTGCTTTTGCCGCCGGAGGTGTTCGCGGTAGTGGGTCTCTGGCTCTAGACACTCATGGTAATATAGGTGCCCTTTACGGAGGGGGGGGTGGAGGATATATAGGTCTTGGAATCAGTTCAGGACTTTTTATAGGAGTCACGAATGCACACTTTGTATCTGACCTCACAGGTGAGTCTACGCAGGTGGGCGGGTCTGTTGCTGGAGGATTTGGGGCAGGAGCAGAGGTAATTACTAGTTTTGCCAATGGCCAGCTAAAATATGCAGGATTGACTGTATCGGGAGGCTTTGAAGCTGTCGCACCATTACCCTTTCCGTTCGAGGCTCATTTGACCCACGAAAACAGTCAGTTTGCGGGTAACATATTTAATATTCATAATTTCCTTTTCGGACGGCATAATTAGGTGGAGGAACATGAACACTTCTTGGTCAGATATCGTCTTCATCCTGATTGTCACAGTAGTTACTATTCTATGCCTTGCAAAACCGGTCAGCACAGCACGGTTTTTTATGAGGAAATATGGATTAGTTCCAAAATTGCGAGACAACAATGAGGTTGTCGAGGAAAATTCTTTGGAATATACCCGAAACTTAAAATTGGCAGTTTTAATTGTTAGAATCGCAGGAGTTCTCGGTCTATTGATGCTCTTGGTTATATTGCTTGCTACGTTTTATGGCACTCCGGTACCATAAAATCAACAATCAATTTTCGATAGGGATTATTGTAGATTGACCGGGAGGTGAAAAATGGATCTTGTTCCTATAATCTTTCTGTGTCCCATTCTTTTGATTTCAATAGTGGTAATCTTCTCCCCGATGACATATATTAGAATGTCGAAATTCATATATAAAATTGTACCATCTGGTGAACTATCCACAGAGAGACAAAAGATGATACACCTTTTTGAGGAAAATCCCGAAGAGTATAGTCGCCGCTATAGGTGCTCATTGCTTTTTTTGCGTTTTTGTGGATTTATTGTCCTGCTCTTTGGGTTTTTCACAGTATGGCAATGGTATTTTCGCTGATTATAGCGGAACTGGGGATTTTAGTAGACCAGGTTGCCAGGGCCGGATTGGCGATAGAAGACGCGAGTACCATGAAATTCTCGCGTCCAGGCGATGGTCCACATACTCTTGGGATGAGCGGCGGTCAGCAGGATATTGCTGCCTTCGGCGGCATTCACCATCATATACGCCTCGTCCACCATCTGCCACGCCGCCAGCCCCTGCGTAATCGGATGGTGCGGATTGGCAATCTCCGTGCTGAGTTTTTAATTCGGCTCGACCGCATAGCGCTGGTCCTCGATACCGTCACCTACATCGGCGGGGTGCAGAAGCTGGGGTATGACGCCAACGGCAATGTCATCGATGCGGCTCCGTTTGATCGCGATACCTGTGACTTCATTCGGGTATGCTTCCAACCGGTCCAGCGTCCAGCAGGCAAAGGGTAACCCCAACTCTCGCGGGTTAGTCAGCGAAACCGCCACTACGGTACTCATCTGTTCGGGCGTGTATGTCGCGGGACGGCCGGTACGCCCTATATCCTTGAGCACCTCCTCTTGAGGATGCCCTCATTTTATTCCTTATTTGCCGGATGCACCATTTAGCCGGGAAAATCTCACCCCCCATTAGCCTGCCAGAATTGCTTTGATGCGCCGCATCCCGGCCGCCACCCCTTCCTCCTTCAGGATGTGGAAGTGGCCCAGCTCGCCGGTGTGGCTTACATGCGGACCGCCGCAAATCTCCAGGCTGAAATCTCCAATGGCATAAACCTTCACGGTTTCCCCGTAGCGCTCCTCGAAGAGGCCCAAGGCGCCACCCTGCCGCGCCGCGTCAAGGCGCATCTCTCCCCAGGAAACCGGCAGGTCCCGCCCGATCTGGGTGTTGACCAGCTCTTCTACTGCGGTGAGCTGCTGAGAGCTGAGCCGCTCACTGTGGTTAAAATCAAAGCGCAGCCGCTCGGAGGTAATGCTGCTGCCCCGCTGGGTTACATGTGGCCCCAGCACGCGCCGCAGCGCCGCCTGCAGCAGGTGGGTAGCCGTATGCAGCCGGGTGGTCTGCAGGTTGCGCTCCGCCAGGCCGCCCTTAAAGCGCCCGGCTGCTCCCTGGCGCGACTGGGCCTGGTGAGCCGCGAAAGCAGACTGGAAGCTCGCCACGTCTACCGCCAATCCTTGCTCCCGCGCCAATTCCTGCGTCAGCTCCAGGGGAAAGCCGTAGGTGTCGTATAAATGGAAGGCCGTTTGTCCGGGCAATACCAGCTCTTGCTGCGCGTGGCTTTGGGCTGCGGCGCGGGCGAATTCCCGCTCCCCGCGCACGAGGGTGTGTTGGAAGCGCCCCTCCTCGTCGTCCAGGGCAGCGTAGATGGCGCCGGATGGCGGCACAATTTCGGGGAAAGCCGTCCCCATGCATGTCACTACTATCCCGGCCAGAGGGGCGAGAAAGGAACCCTCTATACCTATCATGCGGCCATAGCGAATGGCGCGGCGCACCAGGCGGCGCGCGATATAGGGCTGGTCGGTATTTCCTGGCCGCACCCCCTCGGCCATCACGAAAACCGCGGCGCGGATATGATCCGCAATCACCCGCATAGCAAGGGGCTGTGGCTGGCGCGCCAGCCGGGAAATGGCTGTCATTAACGGCAGAAATAGATCCGTCTCAAAAACCGAATCGCTGCCCTGGAGGAGCATCAAATTGCGCTCCAGGCCGATGCCCACGTCCACGTTGCGCTGTGCCAGGGGCACAAAGCGCCCGTCGCTCAACTTCTCGTATGCCATAAAGACATTGTTGCAGATCTCAACGAAGCGCTGCGGCTGGGTAACCGGCGTCTCGTCCGACGGGCCTGTAGGCTGCATGTCGAAAAAGACCTCGCTATCGGGACCGCAGGGACCGGTCATTCCTGCCGGTCCCCACCAGTTTTCGGTTTTAGGCTGGAAGGTAATCCGGCCGGGCGGAATTCCTAGAGATAGCCAGATAGCCGCTGCCTCGCTATCCCGCGGCGCGTCTTTGTCCCCGGCAAAGCAGGTGATATGCAACCGGTCCGGATCGTGGCCGAAGATCTCGGTCAGCAATATATAGTTCAGGTGGATGGCCTCCTCTTTCCAATAGTCTCCCAGGGACCAGTTGCCCAGCATCTCGAAGAAGGTCAAGTGGGTCATATCTCCCACCTCCGCGATATCATTGGTGCGCAGGCATTTTTGGTAGTTGGCCAGGCGGCGCCCGGCCGGGTGCGCCTCGCCCAGGAGAAAGGGCACCAGCGGATGCATCCCTGCCGTGGTGAAAAGGACACTCGGGTCGTTTTCCGGGATCAGGGGCGCATAGCCGATCGTGGCATGGCCGTACTGCCGGAAAAAATCGAGAAATCGTTCGCGTAACTTGTTCGCATCCATGGTTTTTCTCCTTGCTGCCTTTCCCGTATTTGCTGCGAGTCAGACAAATAAAAACGCCCTTGAGCAACTGCTCAAGGGCGATAAAATCCGCGGTACCACCTTGGTTGGGACCTGGAATAAAAGGTCCTATCTCAGCCGCCACGGCCTGCATATCTGCCAGGCGATGGCGCGTCCTGCTAACGGGGGAACATTCCGGCCGGCCTTATCACGTTTCCGTGTTTCGGCGGCAACTCAGGTGGGGCTATCGCGCCTGCCTTCCGGTCGAGCTCTCACCCTCCTCGACTCGCTGGCTTATCCGGCCTGGCGCGGTTGGTCACCTTCAGCGTTATTTGCAATATCTGCGATTGGCCCTAACTATACCACGCCTGATAAAGGTCGTCAACTTCCCGGATTTCCGCTGACCGGAACCGGCTGCCCGGCCGGTAGGAGTATGTCTTTTATATAGGGCTGGGCGTTGCCAAACGTCCCAAGCCCCCTATATATAATCTATATAAATCTAGAGAAATTTAAGATTCGCCGCCTTACCAGTTCTGTGTATTTCGCCCTATTTCATGTCGCTTTTTGGGCTGTTTTTACCTGTATATTAAAAGGATTCCCCACAACCCTACGTAAGTCGGCCCACAACCCTACGTAAGTCGGCCCACAACTATACGTAAATCGGCCCACAACTATACGTAAATCCCGGCGCCAGCAAACAGGCGTCATGCTGCCGGACGCATGAGGGAATTCCCTATAGGAGGCCTAGCCATTTAGATGCGATTTCCCTGACTTGTTGATCCAGAGTATTGACTTTCCGGCGGATATGGCTAATATCAGCGTGACCGACCATGCACATCTAAATTCCTTATGGAGGTATCCTTATGGCTCAACCGCGCTTGGGAATGCGGCAGGTACACCTGGATTTTCACACCGCTCCCGGCATCCCGGATGTCGGCCGGGATTTCGACCCAACCCAATTTGCTGCCACTATGCAAGCTGCCCACGTGGATAGCGTGACGGTCTTTGCCAGGTGCCATCACGGCCTGTGCTATTATCCCACGAAAGTGGGTCCCGTCCACCCCACGCTGACGTTCGATCTGCTGGGCGCCCAGATTGAGGCGCTGCACCGGGTGGGAATCCGGGCGCCGATCTATATTACCGTTGGTTATGATGAGTTTATGGCCGAAGAGCATCCTGAATGGGTGCTGGTGGATCATAACGGGAGGATGGTTGGCCGGGGCCCGCTAGATGTAATGGGTTGGCGCTTGCTGGACCTGGCTAGCCCCTACGCCGACTATGTCTTCGCCCAAACCAAGGAAGTCTTGCAGCGCTACACGCCGGTAGATGGCATCTTTCTCGATATTGTCCGGCAGGATATTACCGGGGCATATTCCACCTGGCGCTTACGCCAGATGCGCCGGGACGGCGTGGATGAGACCAACCGGGAACAGACGATGGCCTGGGGTTTGGCCCTGGAGCGCCGTTTTGTGGAGCGGGCTTATCACCTGGTACGGCAGTATAGTCCCGAGGCCACCATCTTCTTCAACAGCCGTCTGCGCCCTGATCGTGATCCCCAGGCCAGTTCCCGCGCCGAAATGCCCTGGTTAAGCCACATCGAAATCGAATCGCTGCCCTCGGTACAGTGGGGCTACAATCACTACCCGCTCTTCGCCGCCTACTACCAGACTTTGGGCAAGCCTCTGCTGGGCATGACCGGTATCTTCCATAAGAGTTGGGCGGATTTTGGTAGCTTGAAGCCGGAGGTGGCGCTGCACTACGAGTGCGCCCGCATGTCGGCCACCGGGGCTGTCTGCTCTGTTGGCGATCAATTGCATCCGCGCGGCGTGCTAGATGCTGCCGCCTACGACCGGCTGGGGGCGGTTTACGGCCGGATGGCGGCCCTGGAACCCTGGCTGCGGGCCGCGCAGCCTGTAGCGGAGATCGGCGTCTTCCTGGCGGAACATGGGCCGCGTTTCCATACCATCGGGCGGGATATTGACGAGGGAGCCATGCGCATGTTGCTGGAGCTCCATCGCCCCTTCCAGTTCCTGGACAAAGCTGTGGATTTCTCTCCCTACCGCGTGCTGATCGTACCCGACGACCTGCCGGTGGATCCGGAATTTGCCGCCAGGCTCCAGGCTTACGTAGATGCAGGCGGGGCACTATTGCTGAGCCACCGGGCCGGCATGGCCCCTGATGGGAAAGGTTTCGCTCTGGATGTAGGGCTGGAGTATCTGGGAGACGCACCCCACAGTCCTGATTTCTTCGTAGCCGCAGGGGAGCTCGGCGCCCCGCTCACCGATTACTACCAGGTGCTTTACGACCGGGGCAGCCAGGTACGCGCCCTCCCCGGCACAGAGGTACTGGCCCGCGTCGGTTATCCGTATTTCACCCGCAGCCACGCCCAATTCATGTCTCACAAGCATACGCCCTACGACCGCACCAGCGATGACGTGGCCGTTTCCCAAAAGGGCCAGATCATCTACTGCCACACCCCGCTCTTCGGCGCCTATCGGCGCCATGCCGTACCTTATTACCGCGAGATCGTGCGCGCGCTGCTGCAGCGCCTGGCTCCCCAGCCTATTATTGAGGCGCCCGGCCTGCCCACCACCGCCGAGGTGGGTTTGCTGCGCCAGCCCGACCAGGGCAACCGCTATCTGCTGCACCTGATCCATGCCGTGCCGCAGCGCCGGGGCGAGGGGGTGGAGATTGTGGAGGACGTACTGCCTCTCTACCAGGTAAGGGTAGGGATACGCCTGGACCACCCGGCTACCCGTGTCACTCTGGCTCCTGGCGGGGCGTCTCTGCCCTTCGAAACCGTCGCTGGGGTCACCTGGGTGACCGTACCTGAGGTCAAGGTACACCAGGTAGTAGTGTTTGAATGATGGTGCGGGGAGGAGTTCATGTTGTTAAAAAGGCTCATATCTGTAGCGGCCTTGATATCTGGTTTGCTGGGTGCTTTGGCGCCTTTGATCCTGGCGCTCCGGCCCGGGATGGGGTTTAAGCTGCTCTACCGCCTGCCGCTGTGGCGCAATCTGCTGGTTGCCAGCGGGCTGAGTATGGCCTTGTTGTCCTATCGGCGCCGTCCTTCCCGCGGGGGGCTGGTTGTGCTGGGAGTTACCATACTACAAACGGCAATGGCCAATATCCTGCGTACCCAAAATATCTTCGTCTCTCTCAGCTACCCGCCCCATCTGGCTGTCTCCGAGGCAAAGTTGGGAGAGCAGGCTGCGGTGTTAGGCCTGGAGTTGGAAGATACGGCCTACGCCTGGCCCCTGGAATTGGTCGCGCCCCACCACTTGATTAATGATGGTGTAGGCGGTAGGGCGATATTGGCCTCTTATTGCCCCCTTTGCCGCAGCGGTATGGTGTACGACCGAGACGTAAATGGCCAGATCTTGACCTTCGAGGTCGCGGGTTTTGGCCGTCGAAACATGATGATGCGCGACCGGGAGACAGGCACTATCTGGCAGCAGGCCACGGGAGAAGCGGTCGCCGGGCCGTTGCAAGGCGCCCAGCTAAAACTTATGATTTACGAACAGGCAACCTGGGGGAGCTGGCGCAGCGATTATCCCCAGACTCTGGTGGCTGCTGAACCGGATCCATCGACCCGGCAGGGTTTCATCTATCTGGCCCCGTACCAGCGCATGTTCGATTTATTCGGCCGTATGGACGTGGTTTTCCCCGGGCGATCACTAAACGATACTCGTCTACCTTCCCGCGCGGAAGTGGCCGGTATTACCCTGGCGGGGGAGGCGCGGGCTTATCCCTTGGAGAGGTTGCACCGAAAGCATATGGTCAATGACCGTTTAGGCGGCCAGCCTATCACGGTTGTATGTGAACCTGGAGGGGATCGGGTGCGGGCCTTCACCCTTCCCCCAGGTGTGACGCAGTTATCGATGGCCCCGGATGGAGTTACCCTCTGTACTCCCGAAAACATGCTGCGTTGGGACCGGCGCGGCCGGCTTCTGGCGGGCGCCTCTCAAGACCTGGAACCGGTCGCCGTGGAACGCGAATGGTGGATGGCCTGGAGCGAATTTCATCCAGGCGCTACGATCTATCAGGAGGAGGAATAACACCACTGCACCTTTCCCCTATTTGCCGTATGATGGAAAATCAGGCGAGGTGCCATAGCGTAGGATCTCTTGGGCAAGAATTCATCTTGTGCCATTTTTAAAACAGGGGGCAAACGATGAGCAATCTTTTACTAATCTTGGCCGCTTTCCTGGCGTCGGGGGTGGAGATGGTTGAGGCCCTGACCATCGTGCTGGCTTTGGGTGTGACACGTGGCTGGCGCTCTGCTCTAATCGGCGCCGCTGTGGCTGCCGTGGCCCTGGCGGTGATTATTGTGCTGCTGGGTCCGGCCCTGGCCTTCATCCCTATCGGTGTTTTACGCCTGGTGATTGGTACGTTGCTCTTGATTTTCGGTTTGCAGTGGCTGCGCAAAGCCATCCTGCGGGCCAGCGGCTACAAAGCCCTGCATGACGAGGAGGCTATCTACCGGCAGGAGGTAGCCGAAGCCCGCGCTGCGGGTCAGGTCGTCCGGGCAGGCATAGATTGGTACGCATTCACCCTGGCCTTCAAGGGGGTCTTCCTGGAAGGGTTAGAAGTGGCCTTTATTGTGGTGGCTTTCGGTAGCACCGAGGGGGGTATTCCCCTGGCGGCCACGGGCGCGGCTCTGGCTTTCATCATCGTCGGGTTGGCGGGACTGGTGATCCACCGGCCCCTCAGCCAGGTGCCGGAGAATACCATGAAGTTTGCTGTGGGCCTGATGCTGACCACCTTCGGCATCTTCTGGGGGGCAGAAGGGGCCGGCGTCGCATGGCCTGGGAGCGACCTGGCGATTGTCGCTATGTTGCTCTTCTTGATGCTGGTCTCCCTGGTAGCCGTCCGGCTGCTGCAGGCGCAACGACAGCAAAAGATCTCAACTGCCGCAATACATTTGGAGGCCGAGGTAAAATCATGAGCTACCTGGTGCGTTTCCTCGAATTTTGGTATGACTTTATCGTAGGCGATGATTGGACGGTGGCAATCGGGGTACTGGTGGCCTTGGGGTTGACGGCCTTGCTGACGAGGCAGGGGTTAGACGCCTGGTGGCTGATGCCCGTGGCGGTGGTAGTATTGCTGGCGCTTTCGCTCAGCCGTGCAATCCGGCGCGCCGGCGGGTAATTAGACCGGGCGGCCACCTAGGGCCGCCGCTACGGTAGGGGCACCCCCAACCGTGCAATCCGGCGCGCTGGCGGGTAATTAGAGCGGGCGGCCACCTAGGGCCGCCGCTACGGTAGGGGCGCCCCCAACCGTGCAATCCGGCGCGCTGGCGGGTAATTAGAGCGGGCGGCCACATAGGGCCGCCGCTACGGTAGGGGCACTACGGTACGGTAGGGGCGCCCCTGCGTGGGCGCCCGTCCAACCTCCTTAGTATAATTCTGAACAGTCTCGTTTCAATTGGTAATTGACATATTAGAACATATGTGCTATAATGGAATCATTAGTGGCCCAATTTGTGTTTTCTCTAGAAAGGAGATCCCTGTATGGCCGACCATTCCATCGTGCATGTCGAGTTGACTAGCAGCAATCCTAAGGCCGCCGCCAAGTTTTTTTCTGAGGTTTTCGGTTGGAAAACTGAGCTTATCGAAGCCTTTAACTATACGTCCTTCCAACCCCAATCCGGCATGGGCGGGGCTTTCCCTCAATCCGATGAGCATAGGGGACCCGGGGTAGCCATTGTCTATATCCATACCGATGACATTGATGACTCCATTGCCAAAATTGAGGCTGCGGGAGGGCAGATTATGATGCCCAAAATGGAGATCCCCGGAACCGGCTGGATTGCCCTATTCACCGATCCCACCGGTGTCATGGCAGGTCTTTTCACGGGCGGCATGATATCCGAATCCCGTTAAATCCTGCTGGCCTTTCCAAAAGCTAATGATCGTTTTAGGGCGGCCCAATACCGGCATTGGGCCGCCCTTTCCCGATGGTTGCCACAGCGATTCCCGGCAAAATCCATTACTACTGGTTTGGTGATAGCGCGCAGCCGCCAACCATCCAGCGGTGCATCGAGATCTGGCAGCGGGTGTTACCTGACTACGAAATCAAAAAAGTGGAACGAAGCCAATCTGCCGCCTGCTGGTTTATTTCCAACCCAGTATCAGCAATAACCACCCGTGGAAAATAGTGGCAATCGTTAGGATGATGCGAAATGTGAGATGCTCCGGTTTGGTTTTGTGGCGGAAAAGGTACATCCCGGCCCACCCTCCGGCAAAGCCACCCACCAAAGCCAGCGCGTGGAGTATGCGCTCCGGCACCCGCAACCCGCCATTTTGCGCTTGTACCTTGTCTATGCCATACAGTAGGAAAGTCACCAGGCTCCATACCCCCAGCCACAGAAAGTAGGGAAACTGCTGGCCGAGAATGGTGTTAAAGTAGAAATAGAGCGGTAGGCCCACGACAAGAGGGGTCAGGCCGAAAGTCATCCACGCCGGCGACCGCTCTTGCATCCATTCGCTCAGGGAGAAACCCCGCCTGCGTCCTGGCTTTTGTGGCTGCGCCAGGTTGGCCAGGGTCGGTGTGCCCTCGGATCTCTTCGGTGTGGTCTGTTTCTCAGAAATAGATCTGCTGTGCGGGTGGTGGCGATGCTGGCACTCTTTGCAATGATAAGCTGTCTGACCCGGCGCCCCGGCCTTCTCGCTATAAGCGCTCTGGCCGCTGAAAGCGACATCGATAATCAGAATGCGATGTTTTTGGCATAGCAGCTTGCCGCAGTGGTGGCAAACCACCTCCACTATGAAGTCATACTTGCCATCTTCCCGGCCACACTCCGCACATATCCAGCTCATATCTCACAGCCCCTAAGTGGTCTTTATGCTTTTCATAGTGTTTTGCACCAATTGATATAATGAATCCCAGACCTCTACAATCTGCTGTTCGAGCGATAGATCGACGTTTTTACCCTTGACCGGCCATTTCTGGGGTGAGTGACTATATTGGCCTGCGACCCTGAGGCGCACCCGCGTGCAGGCCTTGGCCGGGTGCTCGCTCTCTGGATTGCTGGATTCACCGGAAATATCGAGGGTATACGTCACGGGAAGAACGCCCAAATAGTGTCGCCCGGCAATCTCCCAATGGTAACTTGTACCGGTGACTCTCTCGATGGGACGAGGAGGGTTTTGCCTCACCATTTCTACCTCAAACTCCTGGTCATCCAGGGCATTGGTTAATGTGGCCACGGTGGCAAAGTCCGGCGCCACATCCTCAAAGGTGACCGTGGCCTGCCTGTTCTGATCTTTCTGGGGATCAGGCACAATACGTACATGTTGCAATGGAATACGTTCCAGACTTAGCTCGAATTCTGCACTGATGACAGTGTCCACCCTTGAAGAGATACCGTCGATCTTCTGTCCCAGGGGATAAAACAGATCCACTCCCTGGATCCCCGATATGCTCCCCTTAAAAGCTATTTTCACTTCTCCCCGAATCGGCATAATCGGATCGATGGGGCTTTCGAATCGTAGAGGAAAAATGTGACGTTGTAAGATCAGGTCCTCCGCAGTTAAGGCAACCCCTTGCCAGGTCACTTTGCGCCCCCCAGACTCATCTTCTCCGATCACATGCATGTTCATGGCACTCTCAACTTCTTGCCAGTTATGAGGAATGTGTAGTACCAGTGACTGGATATGGTCTATCTTTAGATTGCTGCCGGGAAAATGCGGCACGGCCCATTGCACCTCTAACCGCAGCACCCGCTGGCTTCCACCTTGAGCCAGGTGAGGCACAACGCCTAGCGGGAAATCTCCCAGTTCTGCAGCAGCGGGAAGATCGTAATGCTGGGAAATGCGCCACTCCCGTTGCTTGCTTTCTGGGGCGTTGCCAAAGTAAGGCTGTTGATCAAGCCGGCCTGTTAAGGGGATGATCGTTCCACCAACCGGAGTCTTGATGTCGGTTTGGGTCCAGAGAAGATGCGCCGGTCCTTTCAGCGCGGCAAAACCGGCATGGAAATCCACCATACCGGCCGCTTGGGCCCCAAATTTCCGCCGATAATGCTCCAGGCGTTCCCGGTCAGCGTGGCTAAAGCCGGCGCTGACGGTCAAAGTGCCATCGGAAGATAGATATTTTACGAAAGACCGGCCGCTTCCCTGGGGGTACTTGGGATCAATCTTCCCGCGGAGGGTTTCGCTGACCCGCGGTGAGCCGAAGGTTGGTAAGAGAGGGAGAGGATGCTTAACGGGGGCCAGGCGGATTTTTCTGCTATGCATAAAACCTACGATGCCCAGGTTTAGGGCGCATCCCAAAGCTATGACCAGAGCTAGAGACGGCAAGTCGCGCGTTGGAATTACCAGGCTTAGTCCCAGGATGAGAGCAGTAACGCCCGAGACGAAGAAAGTGCGGGACCAGATCTTATGAGCGCAGTCCTGGCAATGGATACCCATCTCCCCAGGCGTTGTATCCCGTGGCAATTCCAATTCGGCGAATTCCCTTTCCCATAGCCATGTGTTTCTCTCCGCGGCGGGTGTGTGGCTGTTACACATAGGCCGGCCGCAGTGGTGGCAAAGGCTGACTATCTCCGGATTCCCGCAAATGTAGCACCTGGTTTGGGGACCCTGGGATTTGATCTCGATGATCTTATCTGGCGGTGGCTCAGGTTTAATCACCGGTGGTTGTGACTGCACGATCACCTCTTCGGTTGATTAAAATGCTCACGTAGCAGCCTATGGACGGCATTCATCTCGCGGGCCAGCCCGCCGGCATGCACCGGCAGCTCGCCCTGCATATGGATCTGGACTTCACTATACTTATCTTCTCTCTACTTTCCGCTAAGTTAAGCTTTGCCGGGGTGGGCAACATGGTGTAAACTGGCTGTACTTTCGAATCCATGCTGGAGGGCCGATCCAATGAACGAACCTACTTGGCAGATGATGACGTTGCTGTGCAGTGTCGTGCGGTCCA
>SHYO01000073.1 GCA_009692745.1 Chloroflexota bacterium | reverse complement strand
GAACTTGGTTTGTACGAAAAAGCACTCGCTGACGCAAATCGCATTATTGAATCAGATGAACAGCAGCGTATAAGAAGCTTTCCTAAAATAGATGTCGGTTACTTCCAACAGCGGAAAGATCGTATTCTTTCCAAAATCAAAGAATAAATCAGGCTACCAGTTCGAGTAGTTTGACGGAAATCTGTCTAAGGGCTTGTAAAAGAATAACTCCGCACTTTAACAACTGATCTCACCAGAACACATCGGCCGTGGCCGGATGGTGTAGTTCCATCTTGGGCATCCCTCGGCGAACTGGATGTTCAAAGCTTGCATCGCTTCTGCCGAAACCTTGATGTCCTTCTCATACACCTGGTTGATCAGGAAGGCTTGAACTTGCAGACCCGTTCCGGTAAGCCAAAGTCGCGTCAAAGGTGCGCAAAGGCTTTCCAGCCCCTAGTTGTCTCACTCTATATTAGCACAAAGGGCCTACTATCGAGATACTGGAAAAGAAGGACTACTTTAAACTGAAATAAGCGTCGAAGTTCATATTATATCCCACAGGTTGATACTCTCCACTCGCTTCGTCCAAAATATATCCGCCGGTATATTGGTCTTTTACAATTCGCTCAAGGGTTTCCACAAGGATATCTATGTCGTTTGCTGTATTGTAAAGCCCGAAGCTTATGCGTACGGCTCCGGGCCTATTCCGGCAATCCTCCGATAGGACGCTCTCCATCTTCCTGGCATATTCCTCGGGATCGATTTTTAGCAGGCGTAAGACGTAAGGGTGGGCACAGAATGAGCCGCAGCGGACCGCAATACCTGATTCAAAACTCAAGATGGAAGCTACCAAGGTGCCTGGTTTTTCCTCTACATTGAAGCTGATGACCCCAGTGCGGTGGATCGCGTTGTTCGGGGTTGGTATCACCATAGAGGACTAATCGTGGAACTTGGGCCAAGCGCCGCAGCGCGTAAGCAGTCAGTCCGACTTCGTGTGTTGCTATCTGCTCCATACCGATATTGTTTAAAGCCTGCAACGCCAGAGCCAAAGCCACGGCTCCCACCACATTCGGCGATCCTGCTTCATCCCGGTCGGGAGGGTCGCTCCAGATTATCCGCTCTGGAGTCACCGCTTTTACCTGCCCTCCTCCCACGTATTCCGGGACGCCTTTGGTGAAGAGGGCATGGGGGGCAATCAGGGCACCGCTGCCAAAGGGGGCGTACATTTTATGGGCCGAGATGGCCAAGTAATCAATACGCTCCGGGTCGGTGAGTTTTCCCATGCGGATAGGCCGGTGTGGCGCTAGTTGCGCGGCATCCACCAATAGTTCAGCACCCGCGGTATGGGTCCATCGCGCGATGGTGTGCAGATCCGAAATATGGCCTGTGACGTTTGAGGCGCCAGTAATGGCAACCAGGTGTACACGTTGGCCATATTCCTTTAGCTTATGTTGAAAATCCTCCATATCCAGGGAACCATCTGCGAGTACATCCACGTAAATCCAACGCTGGTGCAAACGCCAGGGGAGCATATTGGAATGGTGCTCCATAAGAGTGGACAGGACTACCTGATCCGATCTCGTAGAGAGCCGGTAAGAAAGCTTATTGATGGCTTCAGTGGTATTTTTGGTAAAAATCACCGTTCGTTCGCGCAGGTTTATGCCGAAAAATTCGGCCACGGCACGCCGGGCTTCCTCGTATATATGGGTAGAGAGTTGGGATTTAAAGCCAAATCCTCGATGTACACTGGAATAGTATTCCAAGAACGCGTTGACACCTTCCCCTACGGATGCCAGCGCCGGAGTACTAGCAGCATTGTCAAAATTGACATAACGCGAAAGTCTTCCATCGAGTAACGGAACTCTCCTGTTTTCACCGATTACTTGCGCCAAAGGAAAATTACACAACTGGCCTTTTTGCTTTTCAGTTAGCATAATGTCGCCCCCCCTCAGAGTTTAACGGTACAGCTCGCCAATGTCTGGCATTCTCCGTCGCGGAACCAGCGGGAGCTATGGCTGGTGATTGATCAGACAGAAAGAACAAGCTGAAAGAGAAAGAGCACAAAATAGGAGAGGGCAACTCTGCTGAGGTGAACTAACGTTGTTCTGAAAATATCACAGCTCAATACTCTTTGCTCCTGTTTATTCTGGCACAGACTGGTCCAAATAAGGTCGTAAAATGGTCAAAATTTAGTCAAAAATTCGGTATACATGTTGACTATGGTCTTACATGCCAAGCACTAGCGGGATGGTCAGGGCGATGACCACGATGAGTACCCAAAGGGCTGGCGCTGAGGTTAGTACCTGCTCTTTGCGCCGGGCGACCCGTTGCGCTTCTTTCTGATTGGCGGGAATCCACCAGGGGCTATAATGCGCCTCCATGAGGTAATAGACAATACCCAAGCCCGCACCGTATCCCAGGTGGCCGATTAAACTGGCTATCAGGCCGGCGGCCACAGTGATACTCCAGTTGGGTGTGACGCCTAATAAGATTGGCAACAGCGTTAGCGGGCCGAGTAACCACCAGAAAAAGCCGTAGGAAACGCCCCATCCGAGGGCTGAACCGACATCATAGCTTTGGC
This sequence comes from Chloroflexota bacterium, assembly GCA_009692745.1. GTDB lineage: Bacteria > Chloroflexota > Anaerolineae > Epilineales > SHYO01 > SHYO01. The sequence goes on along the minus strand of SHYO01000073.1, from coordinate 18,848 downwards.
GGCGGAAGAGCAGGCCATAACTGGAGCCGATGAGATCGGAGATGATCAGGTGGACGATAAATCCGGCAACTATGGAGCTTGACCCGATCAGGCTGGCGACTTTGGGCAAGAAGCCGATCTGGGCCATGACCAGGGTAAATATGAGGCCGCCAATCAGTCCGGCCAAGGCGCCACGACCAATGGCTTGCAGGCCCTGAATGCCGGCACCTTCCTCATCGTCGGTGTTGATCTCATCTGAAAAGAGCAGCCGGACGAGGGTATCCAGCCATTGATAGAAGAGGGCCAGAAAGGCGCCTAGCAGGAGATAAGCGATAAGGGCTGGGAACATAACCTTGACAGTCTCTACCGACCAGGTGAGACCTTTGCCGCCAAGCAAGGGGATAATCGTCACCGGGCTGGCGACCCACCAGATGAAGCCGTAGGCCGTGCCGCGAATCAGCCCGGCTCCGGCGCTATCACGAGGACGCGGGTAGAGCCAGGCGAAACCCAGGCCAGCTAATAGACCGGAAAGCAGGATGGCTAACCAGGCTAAGAGGCGGGAATCACCCATTGCGTTTGAGGAAAAGCCGGTTAATTGGCCCTGAGCGACTAACATGCTGCCAATAAGCCATGCGCTAAGCAATCCCGCCAAGGCGCCACGAAGCAGTGCGCCGCTGCGTTTGAGGGATGGCACATCTTTCTGTGGTATCTCCGATTGATCTGCCGGAATTGTTTGGCGGCGGATAGCAACCAGCGCCAGGGCGGTAATAGCGCCATACCATAAGTGTCCTAAGAGGATGGGAAAATATTGTTGGGCGGTATGGATATCCCAAACCAACCCTTGCCCCAAAAATATGGGAAGCAGGGTAAGGGGACCGATAAACCACCAGAGGGCGCCATAAGTCAGTCCCCAGAACAGAGTTTCGCCTGTGCCAGACTGTTGGTGCCAGACCAGGATGCCGAAGCCTGCACCGATACTGGCCGCAATGACCAGGTGGATAAGGAAGCCAACCACAGTTGAATTGGATCGCACCAGGGCGGCAACAGCGGGAAGGAAGCCCAACCATGCCATCGCTATCCCGAAGAGCAAGCCCCCTATTAGTCCGGCCTGGGCTCCCGGCAAGATGCCACGTTTGAAGAAGTTGGCTTGCGTCATGCCACACCATCCTTTAAGGGCGTATTCTTTGAAGGTACAGGATTCTCGTTGGTGGAATTGCCTTTGGCCGGTTCCACATCTGATGCACTTTTGACCGGCGCTGGATCGGCCTGGCTATCGATTGAGGGAGACGATTGGACAGCGTTCGTGGTAAGTACGATATCGCGGGGGAAGAAGATATCCAGGGACCAGTCAAAAGCTACGCGGACCTTTTTCTCCAATCCCGGCAGCTTGCTCAGGTAAATAGAACGCCACATAAACCAGGCCAGTAAACCGGAGAAGCGATACCCTCGTACTTCAGCAGCAGCAGTGCGGTGCCCCAAGGCGACCAACAGACCCAGGGTTTGGAAGCGGAAGGGTTTTAATGGTTTACCGCGGATAGAAGCCAGGATATTCTCGGCAGCCACCTGGCCTTCGCGCAGGGCGTGCTGGGCGGTTGGTGGGCAGTATTTCCCCGTGTTAAATAAATCGGGAATTTGGGCACAATCCCCGACGGCCCAAATGTTGGTGCTGCCCTTAACCTGTAAGGTGTCATTGGTTACAATCTGGCCGGAGCGGGTATGCTCATAGGGCAGCATCTTTAAAAGCGGGCTGGGCTGGTTCCCGGCGGTCCATACTTTGGTATGGGATGGGATTTGGCTACCGTCATTAAGAAGCACGGCTTCTGGCGTGGCGCCTGCCACGCGGGCCCCTAATTTGAATTCAATGCCGCGAGATTGCAACTTGTTGAGGGCATATTCACCCAACTCCGGAGTGAGCTCGGGCAGGATATGATCTCCCGAGTGTACTAAAACGAAGCGTAATTCATCCTTGCGCACATAAGGATAATAACGCCGGACATTATGAACCAGGTCGAAGAGTTCGGCAATCATCTCTGTGCCGGCAAAACCACCCCCGGCGACGACAAAGGTCAGCAAGCGGCGCCTTTCTGCTTCATTGGGCTTGACATCCGCTTGCTCCAGCATCGTAATCGTATGGTCACGCAATTGGGTGGCATCTTGCAGGGTTTTCAAGGCAAAGGTGTTAGTCTCCAGGCCGGGCAGATTGTAGTAGTTTGCGGATGAACCCAGGGCTGTTACCAGGTGATCGTATGGGATAATCTCGAGCGGCATTGATCTACCGGCGCGCACCTTGACGACCTGGGTAGCCGTATCAATCTCCACCACATCCCCCTTGACAAAGCGCGAACGTGGTAGTGCTGCCCGCACAGGTGCACTGATATGTTGAGCTTCCAGGCTACTGGAAGCTACTTCGGCCAACATCGGTGTGAAGAGCAGAAAATTACTCTGGCTGACCAGCGTAATTTCTAGCTCCATATCCCGCGGGTAGAGTTGCTCCAGCCTTTCCGCCGTAGCCACGCCGCCAAAGCCTCCCCCCAGGATGACGACGCGCCGGGATGGATGGTGTGGGGTTTCGGCTGCGGCCATAAACTCCGGCAGTTTGCTCAGGTAGAGGGCCACGATCAGATAAAAACTAAGACCGGTGACAGCGCCATATAAAAGTTGGCCTACTAGGCTGGGAAAAGCTGCGCTGGCTTCGGCCACCGACCAGGTTAATCCCTGTCCCAGTAGCAATCGCATCAAGGTCAGTGGTCCTACGATCCACCAAAGGAGACCATACAACACACCACTACTGATGGTGGTGGCGTAGCTGTCGGGTTGATAGCGGAAGATCGCGCCGAAACTGGCACCCACCAGGATGGAAAGCACCAGGTGCAGTACGATACCGATAGCGGCTGAAGATGATCCAACCAGGCCCGCCACACTTATCATCATGCCCTGAGCTTGTATGACCCAGGCAAAAATAAGGCCACCTACCAGACCCGCCAATGTACCGCCGAGAAGATCCCGGCGCAGAGAGGGGGACATAGCTACTCCTTTCTTAACATCTTTTCGACTGACTCTCTTGTGTACTGACTTGAGTGTAAGCGCCCAATTACCCTGCCGCAGCCTGGTCTAAGAACCAGGCGATTCTTTGCTGCGTGCTGTCCCAAGCGGCCTGGACCCTGGCGGCCGGATAGCCATCCCTGGCGCTTGCCGGATCGGCGAAAATCGACTGCACGGGTTCCCGTTTGTCGGTTCCGGAAACCAGGAAGAATATCTGGCGGCTGCGGTTAATAACCGGAAACGTCAAGGTTATCCGCTGCCGGGCATCATGTACAGGCGGAGCCAGGAGCGGCAATGTCCAACGCTCTTTTTCTGCCAGGGCAGGACTGTTTGGAAAAAGAGATGCAGTGTGGCCGTCTGCCCCCATGCCCAAGAGTACCAGGTCAAATGAGGGGCCGGTGGGTTCGATTTTCCAGGATGCGCCCCCGGCCCGTAACAGGTATTCATAGGCGCTGGCTGCCAGCTCCGGTGGGTCGATATCTGCAGGGATGCGATGGATGTTGTGGGGCGGGATGGCAATATGGGCCAGGAGATTCTGATGGGCCATGGAATAATTGCTTTGGGGATCACCTACAGGGACGCAGCGTTCATCCCCCCCAAATATTTGGATTTGGGACCAGAGGATGGCTATGGCTGGCGCACCTGCCAGTATTTGGTAAAGCCTGCGAGGTGTGCTGCCTCCAGAGAGGACCAGGGTAAATTGACCCCGGGCTGCGATGGACTTTTGAGCCGCAGCCACAATTTCTGCGGCGACGGCGCTGCTAAGCATCTCTAAATCAGCGTAAACATGTTTTTCTGCGCCCAAACTATTTCTCCTATACACCGTGCCCGATCTAAAGTAAGGCGTGTCCTTGATCATTATATACATGAAGGATGAAATCTGATGGAAGATCCTCACAAGATTACGTGTCAGGAGGCCGTAGAGCTTGTCACCGATTATTTGGAAAATCAATTATTGCCCGAGATACGAATGGAATTTGAGCAGCATATCGCCTCCTGTCCAGGTTGCACAAATTATCTCCATCAGATGGAACAATCGATTCGGCTGTTGAGAACATTGGCAGATGATGGCATTCCGGCCGAAACGCAACATAAGCTGTTGGCAGCGTTTCGGAATAGCAATAACGGCAATGCTGTTAAAACTGCTCCACATCATGCGGCAGACTCTCCCGAAGACCGGCGAGAGTGATGGGTATAAATTCGGCTTTCTCCTGGAGCTCGCCAATAGTATGTGCGCCGCAGTAGCTTAAGCCGGATTGCAAGCCCCCGATTAGTTGCGTTAACACTTCACTGAGATTGCCTCTGAAAGGCACGGCAGCTTCGACGCCTTCGGGCACAATCTGTTCCAGGTCTTTTTCTGTGATTTCGGTCGCTGATTCCACTGTGTAGCGACCTAAAGTGGCTCCCAGAGAGGCCATGCCCCGTGTCACTTTGTACTTGCGACCCTGGCGGACGACAGTCATACCCGGACTTTCTGTAGTGCCAGCTAGCAGACTACCAAGCATGACACTCGAGGCCCCTGCGGCGAGAACCTTGACTATATCTCCCGAGGTACGAATCCCTCCATCGGCGATAATGGGGACATTATAGGCGCGAGCTACTTCGGCACTTTCGGCTACAGCCGTTAGCTGGGGCATGCCGAACCCGGTGACCACGCGGGTGATGCAAATGGAGCCCGGACCTACGCCAACCTTGACAGCATCCACGCCTGCTTCACAGAGATCCCTGGTCCCGGCGGCCGTAGCCACGTTCCCGGCGATTAATTCCACATTACCGAATGCGCGGCGGACTTCCCGGATCATTTTTAGAGCATTCTCCGAATGGCCATGGGCGATATCGATCACCAATACATCAACTCCTTGTGCCAGTAACTTCTCGATCCGCTCCAGCGATCCTGGCTTGATACCGATAGCGCCGCCAACGCGCAAGCGGCCCTTGGTATCCTTACTCGCCTTTGGGTGCTCCTGCATTCTAATGATGTCCTTGGCGGTAATCAACCCTGCCAAACGCCCTGTGGAATCAACCAGGGGTAGCTTTTCAATCCGGTGCTGCTGGAGGATTTCGCGGGCCTGCTCCAGAGAAGTATCCGGCGGAGCGGTGATGAGACGGGTGAGAGGCGTCATCCAGGATGAAACAGATTGGTGTCCCTCTTTAACAAAGCGCACATCTCGGGTAGTGAGCATACCAACAACACATTGATTTTGATCGACCACTACCAGGCCGCCTACACTATGCGACTGCATTAGTTTGATGGCTTCTTGCAGGGTTGCATCCGGCGAAATCTTACGGGGTTGTTCAACCACGTACCCTTCGGCGCGTTTCACGCGTGCGATCTCTTGCGCTTCATCATCCAAGGTCATAAATCGGTGGATAATACCTATACCACCGGCGCGCGCCATCGCAATGGCCATTTGTGATTCCGTAACAGTATCCATATTTGCGCTGAGAATGGGAATGGCCAATTCGATGTTGCGAGATAAACGTGTCGAGGTGTGGACATGGCTCCGTGAGACAATATTGGAATATCGGGGTACCAATAGGACGTCGTCAAAGGTTAAACCAGCTTGGGAACGGATGTTAAGCATTTGGACCTTCCAAGATTTGCTGTTCCAATTTTTATTCTAAAAAATAAGTAGCCAGGTTGATGCCAAACCTGGCTACTTATTTTTGCTCCGATTAATAGTGGAGTTATTTAATCGCTATATGGGCCAGGCGCGAGTTGCCGCTCCCCAGAAACGTATTCGCACATTCAATGCGTTGCTGGGTTTCATCGGTCCAGTCAAAAAATCCCTCCAAGTCTTGCTTCCGGCTCGGATTTGTGGTCAGGTGATAGAAGGTGAATCCCTCGACCTGGATGATTTCTATCAACGTAGATTCGATGAGATGTTGCAGGCCGAGTGCAGTAGAGGTGGCATTGGATTCTACCGCTGCCGCTATATCTTCGGCGGTATACCATACGGATTGGTGGTTACGGAAAAAATAAAGAATATCTCGTGCCACCAGACCCTCTTCAAAAAGCCAGGCAAACTGGCCCAATTCCAGGGGGAGCTGCAAGTCAAAGGATATGCTATTCTGACTAACCTGCAATCGTTGTACGCGCTCAAAACGTCCCAGGCTGAACTCGAGGGCAATCGCCAGTTGGGAAATGGTGAAAGGGTGGATGAGAAACCCCGTGGCGCCTGCTTCGGCAGCTTTACGGGCCATTTGGCAATCATTATTTTCACAAACGATAATTAATGGAATGGGACGCACAGCCATAACGGCGCGAATCACCTGCCGGCCTTTAACTCTGGGAAGCGCTTCGTCCAGAATTGCCAAATCAACCGCTTGGGTGAAGAGTAGATCCAATGCTGTCTGACCATCGGTGGATGTATTAACGACATGATGTCCCAACTGCCGCAACATATCCATAGTTTGTTGCAATCGGGACTGATTACCCTCACATACTACGATTCTGAGACCCATCGCTTTTCTCCTATTTTTAAATCACGCATCTCTTTAATTTGTCTCGATAATGGCCTTTGAACAAACTTCCCAAGCAACTAATTTCAACTTTAGCGATTAAAACTGTCTCCTGGGTTGTAAAGCGGAGGCAATCTTGAGGGAATTCACAAAAAGTTTTATAGACAACACATCAATATTTTATATTATAACAAAGAAAAAATACTGCGTCAAGCTATTTTTTCGTTTTTTTGCGCTTGTAAACTAAGTAAAGCTTTATCTATAAAGATCTATCATTTTTCATGCACCGAATTTTGTTAAGCGCTGAGCATGAGCCAGGGCCAGCGGCATTAGCTCAAGGGAGAGAAAGGTCCCCAGACCTCCCGCAAGACAAGGGCGTTCCCCAAAGGACTGGACGGTATCCGGCCGGACGGTGCGCCCCCAGAGCAGTACTGGTACCGGATGCCAACTGTGGGTGCGCATGAGCGCCGGTGTCGAATGATCTCCAGTAATGATTAAAACATCAGGTTTTAAAGCGAGAATGCGCGGCATAAGCTGATCCACCTCCTCTATGATCGCTACTTTAGCCTTGAAGTTTCCATCCTCACCATAGCTGTCAGTTTTTTTGACATGTAGGAAAAAGAAGTCAAACTTATGCCAATGCTCTTCAAGGGTAGTGACTTCATCTGCGATAGTATGGCCGGTGGGCAGTTCTTGCATGCCTACCAGTTGCGCCACACCACGATACATGGGGTAAACGGCAATGGAGGCTGCTTTCAAACCGTAGACATCTTGATATTGCGGCCACGAAGGGCGGTGAGAGAAGCCGCGCAGCAAAATCATATTCGCGGGGTGTTGGTCCTGCAGCAGTTTCCTGGCCTGGTTAATGAAGCTGCGGACGATATCGGCGGCGGTTTCGGCTTCAGGGACCTCTGCACGGATATCTACCGGAGGTACTCCTGGTTGTTGCGGATCGCTCTCATTGAGCTTATCAGATAACCCCTGGCCACGAAGTACCAGTAGGAAACGATGTTCCTCTACCATCTTGACGAAGACTTGGGCGCCAGGGATTTGAATCTGGCTCAGGCGTGTACAGAGAGATTCGTTAACCGTAGTGGAAATCCGGCCGGCGCGGCGGTCGGTTACCTTGCCTGAGCTATCAATGGTGCAGAAATTACCCCGCGCAGCCAGGTCGTGAGGTTGCAAATCAAAGCCGATGCCAACAGCTTCCAGAGCACCTCGCCCAATAACGTACGTCAATGGATCGTAACCAAAGAGTCCCAAATGTGCGGGGCCACTGCCCGGTGTCAGTCCCGGTCGAATAGGGATGTGGAGACCCACGATGCCTTCGGTTGCCAAGCGGTCCATGTTGGGTGTATCAGCAGTTTCTAATTCTGTCAGACCATTAGGTTCCATGGGCAGGCCGCCCAGACCATCCATAACCAGTAAAAATATCTTGGTCTTATTGGGGATCAGCAGATCTCTGAGTAGGGCAAAATCAGCCATGTTATCTCCTTGCGATTACCGGTTGAGAATATTGACTTTAGCCTCAACCTGCAACTTGCAGACGGGGTAGAGCCTCATTTCTTTAGCGATCATTCAAAGTAATGACTCCTGGCAATTCCAGTCCTTCCAAGAATTCCAGACTGGCGCCGCCACCGGTAGACACATGGGTGACTTTATCTGCTAATCCTGCCTGCTCGATGGCAGCGGCGGAATCCCCGCCCCCGATAATCGTGGTGGCATTTTGCAGATCGGCCAGGGCATGGGCAATGGCATTCGTTCCCTTGGCGAAGGGGGGAAATTCGAAAACACCCATTGGCCCGTTCCACACCACTGTTCTGGCGCCCTTTAGCTTTTCACGGAAGAGATCAATGGTAGCGGGTCCAATATCCAAGATGCGCCAACCAGGAGGAACCTGGCTCACCTGGACGACGTGGTTTTGGGCTTTGGCGTCAAAGGCATCTGCAATGACGACATCAAAGGGCAGCACCAGCTTATGACTGCCACTGCTTAGTAATTCCTGCGCCGTTGGCAGGGCCTCTGCCTCCACCAGGGAATCGCCGATTTCCAGTCCTTTAGCTTTAAGGAAGGTGTTAGCCATACCGCCACCGATCAGGATGGTATCAGCCTTGTTCAGTAAGTTGCGAATCACACCGATCTTATCGGAGATTTTCGCGCCCCCCAGGATAGCGATAAAGGGGTGTTGGGGATTATTAAGGGCGTTACCCAGAATATTCAGCTCTTTCTCCATCAAGAACCCGGCCACGGCCGGTAAATAATGGGCTACACCCTCTGTGGACGCGTGGGCTCTATGGGCGGAACCAAAAGCGTCGTTGACATAAATATCTGCCAGGCTGGCTAGCTGGCGTGCGAACTCGGGATTGTTCTCCTCTTCCTCAGGATGAAAGCGCAGATTTTCTAACAGGAGGACCTCTCCTGCTTTCAAGCCTTTTGCCATTTGCTCGACTTCCGGACCAACGCAATCGGAAGCCATTTTTACTGGTTGTGCCAAGAGTTCTGCCAGGCGATCGGCAGCGGGTTTTAGGCTCATACCCTTGTTAACCTTTCCCTTGGGCCGGCCCAGGTGAGAAGCGAGTATTAAGCGCGCTCCCTGGCCAATTAAGTATTTGATGGTAGGCAATGATTCCCGGATGCGTTTATCGTCAGTGATTTGCAATTGTTCGTCCAAAGGGACATTGAAATCTACACGGTCCAAGACGCGCTTATTATGTACATCGACATCTCGTACAGTCTTTTTGGGGATCATTTTGTTACACTCCTGTATATGTACACCGCTTAGAGCCGGTATCCCATATAAATGGCCAATTCTGCAGTACGGCATGAGTATCCCCATTCATTGTCGTACCAGGAGACTACCTTGGCCATATTACCGTCCAGCACCATAGTGAGCTCGCCATCCACGATAGAAGAGTGGGTATCCCCCTTGAAGTCCATAGAGACCAGGGGCTCATCAGAAACTGCCAGTATCCCGTTGCCACGACCCGCGGCGTATTTACGGAAGGCATCGTTGATCTGTTCAGGGGTGGCGCTCTTCTGCATCTCAACTACGAAATCGACGACCGAGACGGTAGGCGTCGGTACACGCATAGCAAAGCCATCGAATTTGCCTTTAAGTTCAGGGATAACCAGGGCTACTGCCTGGGCTGCGCCCGTGGTGGTAGGAATAATATTGAGGGCTGCGGCTCGCGACCGGCGCAAGTCCTTGTGGGCCAAATCCAGGATGCGCTGATCATTGGTATAGGAGTGAATGGTGGTCATCAGTCCCCGCACGATGCCATAGTTATCATGCAGCACCTTGGCTACCGGGGCAAGACAGTTGGTGGTGCAGGAAGCATTAGAGATAATATTATGCTTACTGCTATCATATTTTTCCTCATTGACACCTAAGCAGATGGTCAGGTCCTCATTCTTTGCCGGGGCGGAGATGATAACTTTGCGGGCGCCAGCATCAAGATGGGCTTTGGCCTTGACGGCATCGGTGAAAACGCCGGTGGATTCTATGACGATATCTGCCCCCAGATCTTTCCAGGGTAGTTTGGCGGGATCCCTCTCGGCCAGGACGCGGATTTCATCACCGTTTATTACCAGGGCATTTTCACGCGCTTCTACTGTTCCCGAAAAACGGCCGTAGTTGGAATCATATTTGAAGAGGTGGGCATTGGTATGCGTATCGAATAGATCGTTAATCGCAACTACGTCCACATCATTGGCATGGTAATCCAGGAAAGCTTTGAGTACCTGCCGGCCAATTCTGCCGAACCCATTAATGGCGACCTTTACTGTCATAAGTGTACATTCTCCTTTGTTTTTTACAGTACTATTTCTCTAATCTTGTTCATGTTATCATGAACAAGTCCTAAATAGGTGTCAAGTTAGTCTGGATTAATATCAAAAATTACCGATGTAAAACTATCTATGGGACCTCACTCGGTGCCATGATTACCTGCGGAAAGCTCTTAATCCCGGGTAGAATCCACTGTCTCCGAGTTGTTCCTCGATACGTAGCAGTTGATTATACTTGGCAACTCGATCGCTGCGGGTAGGGGCGCCGGTCTTGATTTGCCCGGTATTCAGCGCAACCGCCAGGTCAGCGATGGTGGTATCTTCTGTTTCTCCGCTGCGATGGGAGATGATGGCGGTCCATGATGAACGGTGCGCAGTTTCCACTGCGGCCACAGTCTCGGTAACCGTGCCAATCTGATTTAATTTAATTAAGATCGAGTTGGCCGCGTGGCGTTCGATGGCCATGTTAAGACGGTCCACATTGGTTACTAACAGGTCATCACCCACGATTTGAATCCGGTTGCCCAAAGTGGCGGTGAGCTCAACCCAGGCATCCCAGTCATCTTCAGCCAGCCCATCCTCGATAGAGATGATAGGGTATTTATTGACCAGGTCGGTATAGAAGGAGACCATCTCTATCCCGGTAAGCACGCGCCCTTCGCGGTTCAAATGGTATTTACCATCCTGGTATAATTCTGATGCGGCTGAATCCAGGGCAAGAAAAATATCCTTTCCGGGGGTGCGACCACTCTGCTCGATGGCAGTCACAATCAACTGAAAGGCCGCCTCATTAGATTCCAGTGAAGGGGCAAAACCGCCCTCGTCACCGACGTTGGTGTTGTACCCTTTGTCGTGAAGCACTTTCTTAAGAGATTGGTATACTTCCACGCCCCATTGCAATCCCTCGGCAAAGGTACCGGCGCCGGCTGGGATGATCATAAATTCTTGGAGATCAGTGGAATCAGATGCATGTTTCCCACCGTTTAAGATATTCATCATGGGGACGGGGAGTGTACGAGCATGGGTACCCCCCAAATAGCGAAACAACGTTATATCCAGATAATCCGCAGCAGCTTTAGCTACGGCGATGGAGGCTCCCAGGATGGCATTGGCGCCGAGCCGGGATTTGTTGTCTGTACCATCCAGTTCAATTAGAGTTTCATCAACGCCGATCTGATCTAAGGCATCCATGCCGCTAAGATTTCCGGCGATGATCTCAGTTACATTATCAATGGCATTCAAAACGCCCTTACCGCCATACCTTTTTTTGTCGCCATCGCGCAATTCGAGGGCTTCATGCGATCCTGTCGAAGCGCCTGATGGGACGGCAGCTCTGCCATGAGAGCCATCTTCCAACCAGACCTCCACTTCTATAGTAGGATTGCCACGGGAATCCAAAATCTCTCGCGCCAATATCGTTTCGATAATACTCATACCACATCTCCTTTTAAATGCCTACAAATTTTACGGCACTCGGCGGACTCGGATCAGGTCCGTGGTCCCCGGGGCCTGACCCGCTGCGCCTGCTGTGACGACTACCAGGTCGTTGGAAGATAACAGGTTATGCTGGCAAGCAACTCTTAGCGCATCTTCAATCATTAAGTCGGAATTGTCCTGGCGGGGCGCCAGCAAAGGAATAACCCCCCAGACCAGGGCCAACCGCCGCTGTACCTCCAGGCTAGGCGTAGCCGCGATAATGGGAACTGTGGGGCGAAAGCGGGCTATCATGCGTGCCGAGTAGCCCGATGCGGTAGGGCAGACGATAGCCTGTGCGGAAAGATCTCTGGCGATTTCCATGGCAGCGTGGGCTACGGAGACGGCTATAGAGCGTAGATTCAGGTCTTGAGGTAGCGGTATGCGCCATGTCGTGCCACTAGCCTCGGCTTTCAAAGCGATACGAACCATCGTGCGGACAGTTTCGACAGGATACGCGCCCACAGCAGTTTCACCCGAGAGCATGGTAGCATCTGTGCCGTCTAAAATGGCGTTGGCTACATCAGTAGCTTCAGCCCGCGTGGGGCGGTGGTTGTGGGTCATGCTCTCAAGCATCTGAGTAGCAGTGATCACCGGAATCCCGCGCAGGTTGCATTGATGGATAATTCTTTTTTGAACCAGCGGCACCTCTTCGGGAGAAGTTTCTACGGCCAAATCACCCCGGGCCACCATCACGCCATCTACCACATCGAGAATCTCGTCCAGGTAGGCAACTCCTTCCGGTTTCTCTATCTTGGCAATCACGGGGGTTGGAAATTGATCCTGGGGAGTTATATCGGCAATCATAGATTTCAGTTGAGTGATATCTTTCGCCCGGCGGACAAAGGAAAGCGCTATCCAATCCACACCTTGTTCCAGGGCAAAATGCAGGTCCACTACATCCTTCGGGGTAATGGCCGGGATTGAAAGTGCAGCTTGGGGCAGATTCAGCCCTTTATTAGAGGTAACGATACCCCCGGCGATCACTTGGCAAAGAATATCCCGGTCAGTGTGGGACTTGACTTGTAGCTCAATCAATCCATCGTCGATAAGAATTTGTTCACCTGGTGTGACAACCTGGGGTAGGTCTTGGAACTGGATGGGTATCCGGTCGGGTTGGACAAATTGGGGATCAATAGTGAGAATGATATCTTGTCCGGCTTGTAACTGGATGCCCTGGGCAGGTAAAATGCCGAGGCGTAGCTTAGGACCTTGCAGGTCGGCCAGGATACCGACCGGTTGATCTAGATCAACTGCCAACGCGCGGATAGCTTTTATATCAGTTGTATGGGTAGTATGATCTCCGTGGCTAAAGTTGATGCGTGCGATGCACATACCGGCTTTGATAAGTTCCTTCAGAATCGCGGGATCACGGCAAGCCGGACCGATAGTGCAAACGATTTTGGTGCGTAACGAAAAATCAACCACAAATCACTCCAATTCTGCTCCTGGAGGGCCGGCTCCCGAAAAGACAAATAAGAACAGCAGATCGTTTACATTGGTGTAAGTCGGACCGGTCACAAGTAAATCTCCCAGCCCTTCCAGGTAAGGGTAGGTGTCATTATTTGCCAGAGCCTGGATTGGATCTAGATTCAATTCACGGGCGCGAGAGGTGGAAGTGCCATCACTAACACCCCCGGCTGCAACTGTAGGACCATCGCTACCGTCAGTTGCTAGAGCTACCATGCATATCCCGTGCCACCCAGCTAATGCCAGGCTACCGGCAACAGCTATTTCTTGGTTACGGCCACCTTTGCCGGCTCCTCTGACCGTCACAGTAGTCTCACCGCCGGCCACCAAACAGGCGGGTACCCGGCAAGGATGGCCGGTGGTAGCAATCTCCTTGGCTACTGCTGCCATTGCCTGGGCGACCTCTCGAGCTTCACCTTCGAGGTAGGAGGTCAGAAAAAGCGTATTAAACCCCTGGGCACGGGCTGCCTCCAAAGCTGCTGCTGCCGCTACACCATTACTACCTATCACCAGGTTATAAACTTGGTCAAACAAAGGATCCCCCGGTTTAGGGGTCTCGGACAATTTTCCGGCTATGCCATGCTGCAGCCGCTCTCGTACCTTATCAGGCACCTGGTCTGGTAGATGAAATCGTTGCAGGATATCATATGCCTGGCTGTAGGTGGTAGGGTCTGGTACTGTGGGACCAGAAGCAATCACATGCAGGGGACTACCAACGACATCTGACAGGATGAGGGAAATTACTTGGGCTGGGGCGGCATGACGGACGAGTTGGCCGCCAGTCAAGGCCGCAAGGTGTTTGCGCACGCAATTCAATTGCTGGATGGTGGCGCCACTGCGCAACAGCAAGTTGGTAGTTTGTTGTACATCGCCAAGGTTAAGATTAGCGGCGGGTAAAGGTAGCAGGGCTGATCCACCCCCGGAGATCAAGCATAGTACCACGTCCTGTGCTGTGGCGCTATGGAGCAATTCGATGATCTGGCGGGCGCCTTCCACCCCGGCTTCATCGGGTACCGGGTGGCCTGCCTCTATGATCTTAATGGTACCGGCGGGTACGGCGTAGCCGTAGCGCGTAATGATGATTCCCCCTGCCAACCTGGGTCCCAAAATTTCGGATGCAGCCTGGGCCATACGAGCACTGGCTTTGCCGGCGCCGATGACAAAAATGCGGCTGGTGGGTTCCAGGCGAAATTCCCGGTCTCCTACCAGCAGGTTGTCAGAATTCAGATGTAATTCGCGTTTGACGGCTGCGGCAGGGTCGACGGCCTGGAGAGCTGCATTCAATATGGAAACAATATGGGACTTTTCGGATCTTAGCGGGCTGTTTTCCAGCCAGGTTGTGCCAAAGGTATTCATCACTGCAAACCTCGGGTATGTTGAGGGCCGTCTTTAGAGATTGTAGCATTTTTAGAGGCGTGGGTCAATTGAGAGAATGGACAGTAAAGAAGTTGCTTCACATAACAATAAGGGGGCCGCCTCAGGCAGCCCCCTTGGTAAGACGAAATCTAGATTAACTTAGTTACAATTTGGCACACCAGTCGGATTATAAGATGCATTTTCGATGGGTATACCGTTGTATGCCTCGCTCTCATCACCTGTGCCCGAATACTGGTTAACCACGACCGCAGCAATATAGCCTCCGCCGGGTTGAGTAGTACGTTGCACCTGTACCACAGCCGAGCCGACGAAGCCGGGAGGTAGTGTGCCAATATTGGCTAGATCGATATAGTCTACCTGCTTCTCATTGACGGTTTGGCAAATGGTCTGGACCAAGCCATTCTGATCATAAAAGTCGATGCGGAATGTGGTAACGCCTGGGTTCAGATTCAGATCCTGTATGGCCAGATAGGAATTCTGGGTCAGACCTGAAGGACCGCCCTGGCGGGGCGTGCCCTTAATCAGGTACGGCAAGGCAACGGTTCCAACACCAACAGCCTGCTGCTGCGGATAAGCATTGTAGGAAACCCCCTGACCGGTGCTGCTGTTCGTCAGGTTAACGATGGAGAGTAGATTAGGGGCATCGACGGGAGGATCGCCTGGGCTCCACCAATCCTGGGATTCAACCCGCGCGGCCCCGACATACTTACCGGGCAGGTTGTTGATATTCGCCAGTTGGAAGGTCTGGCTGCCGCGGGGACAGATCCAATCTACCAGGGTTGTAATAATACCGCCACTATTGTCCACAAAGTAGACCTTCGCTTTGGCATTGACCGTAGAGCTCAAGTTCTGTACCTGAATGGTACTCGTCCAGCCGTTGAATTCGCGATAGATCAACGGAGCATAATTGGAAGGAGAGCCCGCTGAATAACCAGCACCCCAAGAGTCAGCCGGCACGCCTCGGTAGGTCAAGAGCTGGCCGTTACCGTTGATATCCACCACAATTCCCAGCGGCTGGCTGGCCCGAATCCAGGCAGATCCTTGGGTACCCGGATTCAGGAGAGGGGGCGTGATGCGACGACTCTCGCCTGGGGCCAGGGCGTAAACAGTATCAATGACGTATCGCAAACAGTTGTCCTGAGCTTTGTAGTAGATTTCCAGGCTAGTGCATTCGGTGCCGGAGTTGTGGACAATGATGGTAGATGTCTGGCCCTGATAGTTATTGACGTTCAGCGGGGCATAGTACATATAGCCGCCCTGCAGGGGATCATAGATCCCTTCCATGCTTTCTGAGATACCTTCGTAGGCACTGGTAATCTGCCCGCCGGTGCCACCTGGCACGTCGGGGCCTTTGCGATGGACGATCACGCCGATATTGGGTCCTCTGCCGCCATATTTCTGTTCCCAACGCAGCCAAGCGTAATGATCGAAGTTGGTGGCGAATGCGGCTTCACAGGCTTCGTCGGCAATATTGGCCGGTACCGAATAGATAATACCGGATTTAGCTGCTGTGGGCAGCATGGCACCTACAAAAGTCCATGCTGAGCCAGGTCGCAGCAGGCCAGTGCATTCTACCTTGATGGGGCCGATGGCTTGCGGGGGGCACGGGCCGGGGTTGCCCCATAAGAAGAGAATGGCCTTGCCGGGAACATTGCCGGTATTCTGGACTTGAATCCAGGTATCCCACCCGCCGGTTAATTCGAGAATCGGGAGTTGCACCCGCGTGCTGCGGAAGAAGGTGTTCGGCAAGACAACGGTTGGGATGGGGGTAGGTGTTCGACTACTGGTCGCAGTCGGGCTGAGACCAAGAACCGTCACTTGAGTTGTCGGTGTGGGGCCAGATCGGACACCAAAGCGTACGACCACAGTACAACAGAAAACGAAATCTGACGCAGTGATTGAAATTAAGGAGGCGGTAGTCGCCTGGCCATATCCGGGCGGGGGGTCCATCGAAAGTTGGTAATCACCCTGACCCAACCCGTTGAATTCGTATGCTCCATCTTGGCCGGTGATCTTAACTGCTATTATTTGCCCCAAACTGTTGCGGAGCGCGATGGTGGCACTGCTAACGTAGGGTTCAATCAAATCCCGTTGGCCGTCACCATCCAAATCGTTAAATACATAACCGCGGATGATGCCGTTATTCCCGAGACAACCAAGTAAAGTGGTCCCGCTACATGGCGTGGGCGTCGGGCCGGTTGGACCAGGTAAACCTGTGGTGGGGGTGGCGGTGGGTGTAGCTGAGGATGAACCGACCACCGTAGTGGAGGTCGCCGTAGCTGGATCTCCACTGGCGCTGGTATATAGGCGCAAGGTGGGCTTTCCAGTTGAGTTACCGCCACTGGTGCCATATCCGGTTTCCCAGGAAAAGAGGTTGTCGCCTGTAGATGGACCATCCAGGCGGAAAGAAATCTTGTGAGTACTCCCTAGTCGGTTTTGCAGAATCACTAATTGACTTGCCGAAAGGGTAAATATATTAATATTGCCCACACCAAGATCGCCGTTCGCCAAAACGGGGCTGAGCGTGGACAATACGTTAGCATTATGGATAGCATTATATCCCAGGCCCGCCCAACTGGCATCCACCGCAGAGTCCAGCAATCTGAGGGACCAGGATGCTTCCTGGTTAACGAAACGGCGTGACTGACCCACCAGGGAGATGCTAGCTCCATAAATAGGTGTGTTGGAGGGCACACCGCTTAGATCGAATTGCACAGCACCATGGTACATTACACCACCATAGGAGCCGGTATACATATTGTCATCGCTGAAATGATTCCAGGTGCTTTCTGTACTCTGGATCCATCCAATACTCCCCGGGTAGGGGGAGATGATAATTGCGCTGTTGGCGGGAACAGAGGTGGCAGTAGGAGCTTTGGAGGTGGCTGTAGCCGTGGGCGAGGCATTGCCAGCGGGGGGGCTACCAGTGGAGGCTAACCCAACGGCGCGGGCAGCGTTAATGCGTCCGTAGCCGAAGTAAGCATCCCATCCGGGTGTGCCTAAATCATCGGCGCTGGTAATCAAAGCCTGAATGACATCATCCGCATTATATTTGGGATGGAGGCTCAGCACTAATGCGGCAACCCCGGCTACATGGGCCGACGATGCAGGAGTGCTGGCGCTTAACCGGGAATATTCCGCACCCGTCCCTTGCCAATAGGTACTAACTACATCTTGCCCGGGCGCAGATAACATTACGTAGCCACCCGAGCCAGTCCAATTTGGATGGGCATCATTGGCATCTGTAGCGGTTGTACCAATGACGCCGGGCAAGGATGCCGGGTAAGGATAATGCGCCGGGGCAACCAATACAATCTGGTGCTCATGCGCATATTGTACAGCATCGCGTAAGGTTTGAGATAGGGTGCTGCCAGCGTCGCCTATGAGGATAATCCGGGCTCCGTGATCGACAGCATAAACGATGGCATCCGAGACATCACCCCAATACCCACTTCCAGCAGCATCCAGGGCTTTTAACGGCAGAATGCGGGTTCGCCAAGAAATCCCGGCGATCCCCACCCCATTTCCTGAAGCAGCGGCGGCAATGCCGGCCAGGAAGGTGCCACGTCCGCTATCATCCGCGGCGCCGGGAGTATGTGTGATGAAGTTAAAGCCGGGATCCACAATTTTAGACGCGAGGTCACGGTGTTCCAAATCCACGCCGGTGCTGATCACGGCCAAAATAAAGTCATTGCCTGTGGTTACATCCCAGGCTTCGGTGACCTTAATATCAGCCCCAGTTGTGCCGCCGGTCTGACTTGTATTTTGGAGATTCCACTGGTAGCGCGTAAACAGGGGATCGTTAGGGACTCCGTTGACGCCATCGAGTTTATCCGGCTTGAGGGCGGTGATTTTCCCCTCGTCCTTCCCCAAAATCAGGTAATCAGGTTCAGCGTAGAGTACATATTTCTGCTTGGCAAGCTCGGCTGCAAGGGCGGTCTCTTGCCCCGCTGGGACCTTTACCCGATAGCTGTTGCTTAATAACATTTCACTGCTGATACTCAATCCCTGGGCGCTGAATAAATTCTTGATATCTGCAATAGAAGCGCCTTTTGAGAATCGGACAAGCAATTCTCCGGGTTTGAACTGGGCTTCAGATTCTTTCGCCGGTAGAGTAGATCCATGAGATGTGGCATCCCCGTTACGTTGCGAAGAGGAATTGCTTGTTATAGGGGATTGCGCCCCGGCCATTGAAGCAGTTGCGAGGCCTATCAGTAATGACACGATAAGTAGAGATACGAGGATTTGAGCTCGACGTG
>SHYO01000072.1 GCA_009692745.1 Chloroflexota bacterium | reverse complement strand
ATTTCACTAGCTACCACCGGATCAATCCCCAGCGCCTGATACAATCCTCTATATTCATCAAATGTGACTTGACCATCCCCATTCCGATCGAGGAAGGTGAAGATAAACTGGGTAATCGGTTGTATGACACTCCGGTACCGCCCTGGCGAAGCTGTCATCTCGGTCCAATATACAAGCCATTCCTTGAGCGTTACCTTATCATCGTGATTGGTGTCGCTCAATTCCTCGATCTCTACCCAGAACGCCAGGAGGCGATTATGAAGCTCTTGGTGTTCCGGCGCACCCGGTTCCAGGCCCCGCAGATCCGTGATATTGCGGGCTATAATTTCCATATCCGCGCGCTCAACCACACCGTCATTATTGATATCGAGGACATGGAACAGCTTGGGCCATTTTCTCTTTTGCGGTTCAGTAGCCATAGTCATTTTCTCCCGGGGGAATTTACAATGCGTCAGCAATCCCCTTATGCTATACATTTGCTGGACGATAGTCAAGCAGATTAGCAAATTCCTGGTGAATAGATGTGCCTGCTAGTAGAGTTATGAAAATAGCCTTCAGCATGTTGGACAATTTGCTAAATTGTCCGCCTTGAAAAGCGTGCGGTTACAAACCGCACCTACAAAAAGCATTTTCATCCTTCATGGCGCCCGCGGCAGGCATGAGGACTACTATGAAGCCAGCCGGCCACAACAGAGGATGGACCCGCCAATGGGCAGGCTGTAGCGCCGTAACGGCAGGGATTCAAAAGACATGATGCAGGTCAGCAGCCAGTTCAAATCCGGCCGCAAGGGCGCCAGGTTGCTCTGGTACATAGAGCGAGGGGCGCAAAGTCTTTTCCATAAGATGGTAGCCACCTGGGCCGGGAAGAGCAAGGTGTTAAAATAAGACAGCTTCACGATTTCGTAGCCGGTATGGCGGAAGAGGCGCGCCAGGCTGCGACCGGAATAGCGGCGCACGTGTTGGGATACGTAATCCTCGCCACTCCACAAAAACTCGAAGGCCGGCACTGTCACCATGAGCAGACCGCCCGGTTTCAGCCATTTACCGATCTGCTGCAACCTACACGCATCATCAGGGATGTGCTCCAGCACATCCAGCATAGTCACCACATCGAAAAGCTGGCCGAAGGGATTGGCGCACAATTCTTCCTGTGCGCCAATCATCGCAACCTGGGTAAGGCCGCGCTCGCGGCAGAATGCTATAGCCGTGGGAGAGACATCAACCCCATAGGCATCCCCCAATCCGGCAAAGTGGGTCAGGTTCAAGCCCGTACCGCAGCCATAATCGAGAATGCGGGCCATCCCAACCTTTGACCGCAGCAGCGCGGCTAGCTGGGCGGTCACGATCTGGCGCCTGGCGACATACCACCAGTAACTTTGCTCAAGCTCGTAGGTGAGCTGGTAAATTTCCTCTTTCATGCGCCGGTCGCTGAATAGCCACTCATCTTTGGTCGAGTCGCCACTTGGTCCCGGCAACATGGGTAATGCCATCGCCCGTGGTAATCCAGTAACTAGTAAAGAGGCTGCCGTCGGTAAATTGTACCGTGATCGGATATCCTACGTCTGAACCCCCGGTGCGAGTGGCGTGGTTGGACCAAAGGGTAGAAACCCCTCCGGCATCGTCCCGCAAGATGATGGTATGGTCGGTATCCCAGGTGCGGCCATTATCGGAGCTGAGTACGGCGCGGATACCCATAGGAGCCCAGCGGAAGGTGACAGCGCAGAGGATGCGGCCATCTTGCAGACGCAACATATGGGGCGGATAGCCTTTGATAGCCGTACTCACAGGTTGGGACCAGGTTAATCCGCTATCGTCGGACCAACTCTCCATCAGATACCCTTTCACGGGACTCTGGGGAGGGTTGAAGCGCAGCAGCGCCAGGACCCGACCGGGCTCCGCCTCGATGAAACCCATCTCATCGCCGTTCGAGCTGGCCACGCTGCTGGCCATGGGGATCAGGCGCCAGGTATCACCGCCGTCCCCAGAGCGCCAGGCGAAGGTTTGGCCGCTCTTATCGCCCTGAATACTAACATAGGCCGGGACTAAGATCGTGCCATCGGCCAGGCGGGTGGAGCGGGGGAAGGCCGTCATCCAGCTTATGCCAGGCACGGCCCATTCCTGCCGCTGCCAGCTTTTCCCCTGGTCGCGGGAACGCTGCACAAACATCTTGGGCATTCCTACCACCAGTTTATCGCCTTTGTGATCGGGGTGAAGCACTGCGTGAAGTCCTATATCAGCCGCCTCCTGCTGGCGCTCTACCGGCCAAACCTCGAAGCCCACCGCGCCGCTGGCCAGGTAGCTGCCGTCGGGCATGATAGCGGCGAAGCGGTCGTAGCGCTCGCGCGTGTTAGCCCCCGGCCATATCAGGGGAATAGTGGGATCATCTGTCGAATGGAAGCTCTCCCCCTGGTCTTCAGAGACCAGCACCACCCAGTCCGCCAGCCCATAATGGTCGGCAAAGGGGGAAGAGATCATGCCAATTGCCAACCGTCCATCGGGCAGCAGTTGGGGAATTGGTCCCATGGAATAATAGCCAGGGCGTTTGTAGATGATGGTGTGTTTCATATGCGCGCAAGTCCTTTCCTCAACAGAATGAGACTATTTTACTCCCTTTTACTTCCCTGTCCAGGGTCCCTTTCATGAGCACGACAAGGATTTTGACACCCATCATTAATCTACCCGCCACTTTGTCCCCGCAGCGTGGGTAATGCCATCCGCCATGGTGAACCAGTAGGAGGTGAAAAGGCTGCCATCGGCAAATTGCACTGTGATTGGGTAGCCTATATCCGAAGCGCCGCTGGTGGTAGCGTAGTTAGGCCGTAGAGTAGAGGCGCTCCCGCCATCGTCACGCAGGATGATGGTATGTTTGGTATCCCAGGTGCGCCCATTATCGGAGCTGAGTACGGCGTGGATGCCCATGGGGCGATAACGATACGTGACAACACAGAGGATGCGACCATCTTGCAGGCGCAGCATATGTGGTGGATGGCCCTTGATGCCTGTACTCATGGGCACAGACCAGGTCGCGCCGCTATCATTGGACCAGCTCTCCAGCAGATACCCTTTCACGCGACTGCGAGGATGGTTAAAACGCAGCAACGCTAGCACCCGCCCAGGCTCCGCCTCGATGAAACCCATCTCGTCGCCGGTCATGTCGGCCACACTGCTAGCCATAGGGATCAGATGCCAGGTATCGCCACCATCTGCAGAGCGCCAGACGAAGGTCTGGCTGCGCTCCTCGCCATGGCTATAGGCGTAAACCGGCACTAAGATCGTGCCATCGGCCAGGCGCGTAGAGCGGGGAAAAGCCGTCATCCCACTAAATCCGGGCACGTCCCATTCCTGCCGCTGCCAGCTTTCCCCCTGGTCGCGGGAACGCTGCACAAACATTTTGGGAATCGCCACTACCACCGTATCGCCTTTGTGATCGGGGTGGGGCTCGACTTGGAGTCCCGCATCTACCGCCTCCTGCTGCCGCTCGACCGGCCAGACCTCAAAACCAACCGTGCCGGAAGCCAGGTAACTGCCATCGGGCATGATGGCGGCGAAGCGGTCGTAACGCTCCCGCGTGTTAGCCCCTGGCCAGGTCAGGGGGATGGTCGGATCATCTGTGAGGTGGAAGCTCTCCCCCTGGTCTTCGGAAACCACTACCACCCAGTCCGCCAGACCATAATGGTCGGCGAAAGGCGAGGAGATCAGGCCAACCGCCAACCGCCCATCCGGCAGTAGTTGGAGTACGGGGCCCATGGAATAATAGCCAGGGCGTTTGTAAACGACAGTGTGTTTCATAGATGTTTTCCTTTATTATGCAAAACACTCACATGCTATTCCTTGCCGATGACCAAATTTTGCTCCATCCATTGTACTGCGAACTTGAACAGTGCAGCGGCATCAAACAGATAAGATTGTGCCGCGCCAATCAGTCCGGAGTTTCCGTTACCCGCGCCGAGAAATGCCTGGGCGATGATGGCGAAATAATCTTCATCTTTCCAGTCAACGATGCCGCTGCTGGTGTCGAACTCCTCAATGTCCACCCAGGTACGCTGCCCGCCTACCAGGAGAGGCGCACGGTATTTGAACATGCGCTTGTTAGGGATGGCAGCCATATGTTCGGCGTAATGCAGCATGGTAATAGTGTCCAAGGGTGCGCCGAGCATCAGGATGTGCCCACCGCCTTCGCAGAGTTTGGCCAACGGCGAACCCGGGCCGTAACCGAATTGGAGGGGATGGTTTTCGGTGAGCCATTGGGCTTTGCCGCCGACGGCCACCATCGACGCGCCGGGGTTGGCGCTACGATATGCGCCCGGCCGGGTCCGCAAATACTCGCTTAATATACTCCACCTACGATAGGCGCGGGAAGTCTGCGGGTCGAAGGGTGGGCGTTCCGCCAGGTAGACGGCCTGCTGCTCCGGAGACCATTGATAGAAGTCATCCGTGTCATCTTCCCAACCGATATACTTCATCAGCGTGCCGGCCGGCGTCAACAGATCCAGCAACGCCTGCAGCACCACATCCGGCCCACCGACAATCCAGCCGATAGCCCGCACCGAAACGTGTAACATAATGGTCTGTCCAGGGGCCACGCCCAGGCTGGAGAGGTCGTGGATAAGTTGGCTTTTGGTGACGAGGGGTAATTCAGGGGACATAGATGGGAAACCTCACTGATCATTGCCACTGATCGACATGGTCCCGGACATACTGGTCGAAGGTTATGGGGTCACGTTGGAGCAGTACCGGGAGATCGGGCGACGTATAGGCGCGGAATCCCTGCTGGATGGCGGCATACAGGTGGCTCACGTAGTCGATGAGATCAGGTTGCCAGACCATTGCCTGGAGGTTAGCACGTAGTACGGCATCGGTGAGGGGATGATAGGTGATAGCACGCCCCAAGGCCTGGGATAGCATGGCGGCTACCTCCTGATAACCCAGGCTTTGGGAGCCGGTGAGAGTATAGGCCCGGCCCTCGTGGCCGGCACCGGCCAACACCACGGCCGCGGCCGCCACCACGTCGCGGATATCGACGAAGGTCACTTTGCCGTCGCCTGCAGAGACGAAGATGCCGTTCTTCTGCTGAATACCGGCACGCTGCGAGAGATTAAAGTTTTGCATGAAGATGTTAGGGCGCAAATGGGTATACGGCACACCGGTAGCTTCGATATACGCTTCCACCAGGCGGTGGGAGCTGGCCGGGGCATGGTTGGCCCACATGGAGGATAGGCGCACGATATGCCGCACCCCCAGGCGCGCCGCAGCATCAATGGCCGGGGCACACAGATTTAACTCATGGGGATGGGTGGAGGGGGGTGGTGTGAGCAAAAAAAGCTTTGCCACGCCAGCGAATGCCGGTTCAAATGTCTGGGGCAATCCGAAATCGAAGGATACCGCTTCGACCTGCGCTTTAACCTCAGGTGGGATCTTTTCCGGATGACGTACCCCGACGCGAATATCGGCTCCCCGCTGGATAAGCTCTTTGACCAGGTAACTACCTACCCCCCCGGTCGCACCCGTAATTAAGATTTTGCCACTCATCGTGTTTTCCCTTCTCTGCGCGGACAAGACGATTCCAGTCTATTTTAATGCGATTCCCTTTTTTGTGAAAAGGATTATGCCTGTTACTATTTACCTATGGACACATCATGCATAATGAATTGGATTCCTGGCAAACCTCCTCGGAAAAGCGGGCCGCCGAACTGGTGATTCAATATGTCAAGTGACGCTAAGCGAAAGGTATGGATTGAAAAATGAACGCTAACTTCTGGCGTGGGGATAAGATTCGATTGCGGGCGGTCGAGCAGAAAGACCTGGAAGAGATCATGCGTGCGATCGAGGAACCGGATAGCTGGCTGGAGCGGGCGGATGATCATATTTACCTTCCCTCCTGGCGGGAGAAAGAGCGCGACGGTCTGGCATCGCAAAGAGAGCGCGCGGGTAACTCATGTTTATTGATGATCGAGAATGCTGCAGGCCAGGTCGTTGGCAACATTGCGACATTTGATTGCGACCCACGGGTTGGTACGTTCAAATATTCGATCGTGATCAAGCGTCCCTTCTGGAGCCAGGGATACGCCCGCGAGGCGATCACTATCCTCCTGCGATACTATTTTCGTGAGCTGCGCTATCAAAAATGTACTGTGCTCGTTTACTCCTTCAATGAGCGCTCGCTCCGCCTGCATGAGAGGTTAGGCTTTCAACTCGAGGGCCGCTTGCGTAGAACGGTATATACCAACGGCACATTCTATGACGAGGTATACTACGGGATAACTTGTGAGGAGTTCGATCAACTGGATCCGAAACCAGATTTGACGGCAATGGCACAGTAAAGAAGAATAGATGCTCTTAGACTATACCAGCAATGGATACGGATCCTCAATTCGGTTCGATCGCTTCCATGAGTTCCGATTCCGATTTGCGCGACAAGTGCTCGGGGCCAAAGACCACTACCAACACGACTGCCACAACACATAACACGCCAACGCTCAGGAAAAGGGGACGCACTTCGTCAGGTGTAGCCAGTAAGGCGCTGAACACGTTACCCGATGCATGGAACAAGATAGCGATCAGCAAACTGCCGCGGGCATTGTTGTAAACCCAGGTGAAGATAATTGCCAGTGCGATATTCCACACCATAAATCCGGCGGGTCCGAGCTGTTGCTCAATGCTGTTGGGTACCCAAAAATAAGGCAGATGCCACAGCGCTTCGACGATGGCGAGGACAAGTGTCGCGCTGAGGGCGCTGCGTGTGACTTACAGTCGCGGCAGTACCACCCCGCGCCAGGTGAACTCTTCGGAATTCAACAGGATATATTGAGCAAACAAGAGCAGTACTGCCGGCAACACCCGGTCGGGTATCACAGTCATCACCGGTAATAGTGGCATCGCCCCGCCAACCAGGACGTGCAAAGCAACGCCTGCCAGCAGGTATGCGGGCGGAAAGCATAGCGCGATCAGATACCATTGGAGACCTACGCGCCAACACACCAGGCGACTCAGCAATCCAGGGATACCCGCCCGGCCACGGGTGGCTCCTTCCACGATGAGGGCCGCCCATAAAAAGCCATAGGTTCCTACAACGATAGCCACGAATTCGGGAACCGGGATAGATGCAATGCCCAGCAATGTCAGGAGTTGGGGCAATATGATGATCCAGGTAAAAGCGTAGGCCAGGAAGCATACCGCAAGCACAGGATGGCGCCGGATCCAATTGCCGGTGGGCGGGGCTGCTTGAGACATGATACTCCTCCCGGTGATTTGTTTAATGGACGTATAAAGTGAAGGAGGCTGAACACGAGAAATGGTGGGGACAATTATAGGGTCTATTAAGCGATGAGGTCAACTGCTATTCTGACAACATCGGTGAAACTAACATAGTTATCTCACGTATGGTGAATGTGAATTTCGATCTACCGCTTACCATACGGAGAGGATCATGAGAAAAGTTTTTAAATGGATTGGTATGGTGTTGGGTGCGCTGTCAGGTTTGGTGGTGGTGGCCGGTATCATCATCTATTTCGCCAGCGAGTCGAAAACGAACCAGACTTTCACTACCCCGAACATTAATATTGCAGTTCCGGC
The DNA here is from genome assembly GCA_009692745.1 of Chloroflexota bacterium. Lineage (GTDB taxonomy): Bacteria > Chloroflexota > Anaerolineae > Epilineales > SHYO01 > SHYO01. Next base: position 14,302 of record SHYO01000072.1, on the reverse strand, counting down.
GGGCGCAGCACCAATTGCACGAGGGCAATACCTGCTAAATGCGGTGACACTTTGCGAGAACTGCCACGGCGAGAATCTGGCCGGGAGCATCGTCACAGATAACCCTGGGATAGGGCGGGTCGTCGCTCCCAACTTGACTACCGGCCGGGGTGGGGTGGGGGCGCAACTCAGCGACGCGGATATTGCGCGGGTGATTCGTTATGGGGTTAAAGCCGGCGGCACATCGGTGCGGATTATGCCATCCGATAAGTTCTTCTATTTGAGTGATGCCGATTTAGGAGCTGTTATTGCCTATATTCGCAGCGTGCCACCGGTGGACAACGCGCTGCCACCATCGGAATGGGCGCCTATTAGCCGGATCTTACTGGCTACCGGCCAACTGCCCGTTTTGATAGCAAACCGCGTCGATTTTAATGCGCCGCGTCTACCGGCACCGGCCGCCGGGGCTACGGCGGATTACGGCCATTACCTGGCAGAAATCGCGGACTGCACCGGCTGCCATGGACCCGGCCTCTCGGGTGGCCCCATTGTTGATGGAGCGCCGAATTGGCCACCAGCGGCAAATATCACCACAGCGGGGGCTATCAAAGGATGGTCGGAGACCGATTTCATCCATACGATCAGGACGGCGGTAGACCCCACGGGCCATAAACTCAGCGACGTCATGCCCACAAACCTTTTCGCGCGGATGACGGATGACGAGCTCAAGGCAATCTGGCTTTTCCTGCAATCCGTCGCGCCGAAGGAATACGGTAATCACTAAATCCACTACATCCACTCCTGATTTCTGATATACATTTATGCAATCATAAGCATGACATTGTACCGGAGGTGAGTTTAGGTTATACTGTCCCTTATGAGTAAGCCCAAGCGTAAGCGCGAAGCCGCAGAACTCTACCAGAGGATTACCCGCAGCACAGCTCAAACTGTCTTGGACGAGGATGAGGCAGGTGAGCGTGACGAGCCTCAAAATCATGCAGGTACGCCCATCACCAATGATATGCTAGCGGCCTCCCGGGAGCTAGCGCGACTTATACCGCTGTCCCCTCACCCCAAACGCGACCTGCCCAAGATGAAGAAGTTTCGCTTCCAACTTTTGCATACCTGGATGCTGGAGCACCTGGAGCCGTGCCGCGTGGCCGATGTGGGCGGTGGCAAGGGCTTGCTCACCTATCTGCTCCAGCAGAGCGGCTGGCCGGCGACGGTGATCGATCCGGTGCATCAAAGCTTACCTGTGAAATACAAAGATTTGCAGATCGATAAGCAAGTGCATATAGATCCGGCCGGGCGTGTGCCGCGGATTGATCGCACATTCGCAGCGGAGATAGCGCGCGATTTCGACTTATTGGTAGCCATGCATGCCCACGGCTGCAACATCCAACTGATCGACGCGGCGGCGGAATATGAGCGCAATGTGATCCTGCTGCCCTGCTGCATCATCCAAGAGCCCCTCCAGCCACCAGCGGGTGTACACTGGATCCAATGGCTGGTGGATTATGCTACCGGCAAAGGCTTCGCCCTGGAACCATTTCGACTGAACTTCAGAGGACAGAATATTGGCTTCTATGCCCAAAGGAGATCTCATGGCAGCCCAAGAATTTAATTTTCCCAAACTCGGGACACAAGTTCAAGATAGAGCCACGTTGCTGGCTATTGATGATTATTCCTTGCCCCTGATGCACGATCTGTGCTATTTCCTGTCGAAGCCCAGGGTGCATCCGCAGCCGGTACTGGTCCCCAGGCGTGACAATCGCAAGGCGCCGGATTTTCTGGGGACACATTTCTACGGTACGGTGTTGCAGGACGAGGGAAAATTCCGGATGTGGTATTATGCTGTGGGCCTGGGGGAAACCCCAGCGGAGATCCTGGAGGGACCTGTCTGTTATGCGGAAAGCGACGACGGGATGCAGTGGACCCGGCCCAGCCTGGGGCGCACTCTCTACAAGGGCGACCGTGACAATAATGTGCTGGGATTGCCCGGCGACCGGACGGACGGGCCTAATGTGATCAAAGATGAGGATGATCCTGATCCGATGCGGCAGTATAAGATGGTATACGAATATCATGCGCCGATCCCGCGCAAAGGGAGGCCCCGGCTGTCCACCATACGCACTGCCACCAGTCCGGACGGTATCGCCTGGGAGGTTGGCCCGGAGGTGCCGATTGACGATTTTATCGAACAAGCCTCTTTCTATAAATACGATGGCCTGTATATCATCAATGGGCAGTCGGTGGGTCCCTTCTCCCGTAGCGAGGATGGGAATATGGCGGGGCGCCAGGGATATGTGTGGATCTCGCCGGACTTCAATACCTGGCTACCGGAGAAAGGCATGTCCTTCTTGCTACCGGAAAACCCAGACCCGGCCAACCGGGGATCGAAAAAAGCGTACGATCAAGTCCACCTGGGTACCGGCGCGGCCATATTGGGGAATGTGCTGGTGGGACTTTACTCCATCTGGCATCAGAAGGAAAATTTCCATGAAATCTCGGGAGACCTGGGACTGGTAGTGAGCAACGATGGGATCCATTTCCGCGAGCCGGTAAAGAGCTTTGTGTATCTCTGGCATCATGAATCCCCCGCCACACCTGCCCCCGGCGCCTCCTATCCCACTGTGCTGTGCCAATCGAACGGCATTCTCAACGTAGGGGATGAAACGCGGATTTACCACGGGCGTTGGCGCAATGCGCGCTATAGTGAGGATTATTATGCGGAAATAGCGTTGGCTACCTTGCCGCGTGACCGGTGGGGAGCGGTAGGGATCTTCCCCGGCGAAGGTAAGGGGTCAGTCTGGTCAACGCCTATCAAGCTGCCACAGGGCGACTGGGAGCTGAGCTTGAATGGCGATGGCGCCAGGGGGATGCGGGTAGAGATCGGAGATGAGCGCTTCAATTTGCTGCCGCAGTTCTCGGGAGAGCATGCCGGCACAACAGCCGCGGCAAGTGGATTGGACTGTCCCGTGCATTGGGCCCAAGCGAATCTAGCGAGCCTGGCGGGACGGACAGTGCGGCTAAAATGCCACCTGGACAGGGCGGGAGATGCCGATCCCAGGTTGTATGCTTTGTATCTCAAGGAAGGGTGAGGATGCCAAAATCGAAGCGCAATTTTTCCATGCAGGCGTACTGGGAAATGATTACCGAGGAGTTTGAGCCTGAGCTCAAGTTTAAGGGGCAGAGTCAGGCCGAGTGGCAGGCGTGGCGCGCGCAGGCGCTGCCGAAATTCATGGACTTGCTGGGGCTGTTCCCCAGGCAGGTGCCCCTGGCAGCCGAGGTGGAATATTCGGTGGTGGATGGCGATTTGATCCGGGAGCGGGTCGTCTTCGATTCGGAAGCATTTATGTCGGTCCCCTGCCAGGTTTTGCGGCCTGGAAGCATGCCGGCCGATGGCCGCAATGCGGCTATTATCTGCTGCCACGGACATAGCGCCTACGGGAGCGATGGCACCGCGGGCATCCGCTCTTCCGAGGCGCTAAACGCTTTTATCAAGGGCGGCAACCGCAACTATGGCGAGCAGATGGCGCGGGCCGGTTACGTAGCGATCTGTCCCGTGCTGCGGGGCTTCGGCGAGCGGCGCGACGGGAAGGATCCCTTTCCGGGGCGGGATCCCTGTAATGTGAATTTCATCAAGGGGGCGATCCTGGGCATCTACACCCTGACGCTCAACCTGTGGGATATCAAGTGCTGTATCGACTACCTGGAGACCCGGCCCGAGGTCGATCCCAACCGCATCGGCATGATGGGCAGCTCCCTGGGCGGGACCATGACGATGTTCACCACGGCGGCTGAACCGCGCATCAAGGCGGCCGATATTATCGCCTACCTGAATCCCTGGCGGGGTTTTGGCATTGAGGACGCCAATTTCTGCGGCTCGCAGATCGTGCCGGAAATTTATAGCTACCTCGATACCGACGATATCGCCGGCCTGATTGCGCCGCGCCCTTTGCTGTTGGAGATGGGTATCTACGACGATTGCTTCCCCATCCAGGATCTATTGCAAGGCTACGCCGGGGTCAAGCGGATCTACGAAGCTGCCGGGGAGGGAGATAAGCTGTGGGCCGAAATCCACTCCGGCGGTCATGCCTTCGCCGGGGATCAAGCCTTTGATTTCTTCAGAAAATATCTATAGAAGACGCCCTATCGGGCCAATTCCAGGGCGCCCTCACCGAAAATAATGGAATAGGTCCGGTCTATCGTATTCTGGGTAGCGGCATCCATATAGCAAACGCTAAAGGCGCGCCGCGGGATATTGGTCTTATTCACGTCAGAAGCGTGAGGCAGATAATTAGACCTTATCGGGATTAAGCAAGAGTGTGCCTGCTGCAGGTCTGCCAGGCCGCACAGTATTACTATTTCCGATAACGTCTATTATATAAGAGCACAGCCTCGCCCGCCGGAAGCTCCAGGAAAACCGGGGGGGCTTTGCGCAACAACTCTGCGGTTTGGGCTTCCGTGAAGAAGCCGGAGGGGTTGTCCGGGTTGATCAGATGGTGGTGGGCGCCGGGCACGATCTGGACACAGCCATTCTCAACGGTCGCCGGGTCGAGGGCCAGCCAGACGGTAATCTGTGGGTCGCGGTCCAGGTGGATCCAGCGATCCTGGTGCCAATTCAGATAGGTGCCATAACCGGCGGGCTTATTCATAAACATGGCCCGGTAGCAGGCTACCGTGGCGTCGGGACCATAGACGCGGGCGCAGAGCTCGCGGAACAGGGGCTTCTGCATATAGGATAGGAAGAGCGGGTCAAACTCCAGGTCCTGGATTTTGCGGTAATTCAGCGTGGCCCCTTTGTGACCCTTCGTCTGCGGCCCCGGACCTTTCTGACCGGGTACTACATCTAATTGCATGAGCATTCTGTCATAATCCACGGGGGCCGTACCCAACATGATGTCATCCATGCGCTGCTGCAATGTGACAAGCTCGGCGTCGCTGAGAACCTTGCCCAGGCGCAAATAGCCATCTTGCTGGAACTGCTGCCACTGCGTATCACTGATATGCTCATCCATGTTTTGATCCTTTCAGTTTCTTGCTTTTGCTGAATCTCTACACCATGTGATTAGGCAACAACTGCCTGCATCTATTTTAATCAAAACACTTTAAATGTCATATGGAGGACAAAGTCAAAAGATGATGTTTACCTACGACGGCGCAGGGTGGCGAAGGCCCAGCCGGCAGTGTTGGAGAGGACATCGAAGAAGGTATCGACCGGGTCCCACATCATGTTAATCTGGCTGGGGTCGTTGTGGCGCACCTGCAGCTCGTGACGGTGAATAGAGTACTCACCGCTTTCATAAAGGAAGGTTAATAATCCCAGGGTGGCCCCGACGGTGAGCGTGGCGTGGCCAGCAATCCAGCGGACGACCGACGCGATGGAGGAGTCGGGAGGCAAGTTTTGCTGTAGGGCATCTATGGCATCATAGAGGAAAGAGGAAATGGTAAAGGCGCTGGCGCTGTGGGGAATACTGTCCAGGCCAAAGCCCAGGAATCTCAGCTCGGCCCATGCGCCGCGATAGATGTTGAAACGAGGGTGGGAAACAATATAGGCCAGGGTAATCGGAGCAATATATTCGACGTAGGCAGGGTTTTTGAGAATCACCTGGTCGAGGGTGGCGCGCAAGGTGGTCCAGAGGCCACTCTCAGCCTCACCGAGACGGCGATCCAATGAGAGCAGGGCATCCAGGGCGCGGAAAAGCTCGGGAAAGAGCAAAGCGAGCGTATTGCCCGCAAAATGGGGTAGCCAGGTAGTGGTCATATGATACTTTCTCTGATTGGCGTAGGCCGTGCCTACCAGGCCCAACCAGAGGAGATAACGCAAAGCGGCTGGCTCAAATTTGGGATTCTGGGGGACTGCTAGTACACTTTGATGCGTGAAAGAAGATATGCCGTTCAAGAGAACTTCCCTTTGCCTGGTAACTTTGAACTGTCTGGGTGTGCCATTCGTCCAAAACACGCGCGCCCGGTTGGCCACAATTTCCCGTGAGCTAGATAGCCCAACTGTGGATGTGGCTTGTCTGCAAGAAATCCAGTTTGCGCCCTATGGACGCCTGTTAGAGCGGGCTCTGCCGAATTTTCCCTTTGTAGCCTACGAGCCATTCTATTTTGCCCCCAAAGGCGGGTTAATGACCTTTTCCCGCCTGACGATTAAAGCCACACAGTATATATTATACCCTGACCGTGGCTGGTGGCATACCCCGTCTATTGCTGACCGGATGCTGCACAAAGGCATCCTGGCCACAGAACTAATCCACATGAACCAACGGCTTCTAATTCTCAATACCCACTTGACCGCCAACTACGACGGCGACTGGTCTCCCTCCAACCGCTTTGCCCAGATGGAATTGGCCCAATTGCGCCAGTTGGCGGCGTTTGTGAATGGGATAGATGCCCGCTCCACCGTAGTCATCGCCGGGGATTTCAACATTCCGCGACATAGCTGGCTGTACGATGAGTTCGTGGCAACCACGGGTGTCATCGATCCGCTAGAGGGTAATTTAACGCCAACATATTACCCGATCGTGTCATTGCCCAGCCGGTATATGCAACCTTTTGACCATATTCTCGTCCGTCCTCCGACACATTATACCATCAACGCAACGGGCAGGCTACTCTTCGAGGATAAGCTGCGGCTGACTTCCGGCCAATTTGGCCGGGTTTCGGACCATGCGGCAGTGGAACTGAAGCTGGTATGGGAAGAGCAGCGCTTAGAAGCGGTCCCTGGCGTAAAAAGAGTTGAGGAACCCGCCGGGGCAGCGGCTACTATTCCCAGGCAGATCACTTCAGCAGGGCATTTACCTCTTCGAGCTCGGCAGGGGTAAGCGTCCAGCCAGCAGCCTGGGCATTGCTTTGGACCTGGGAGACTTGGGTAGCGCCGGAGATGACAGAGCTGACCTCGGGATGGGCTAGCAGCCAGGCGTGGGCTAACTCAGCCATAGTATGGCCGCGCTCTTCGGCCCAGCGGGTCAACTGCTCGACCTTATCATAGTTGGCATCCGTCATATATCGCTGCACGTAGGGATTGCTTTCACCCCGTGAACCGGCAGGCGCAGGTTCGCCGCGCTTGTATTTCCCGGTGAGAAAACCCCCGGCAAGGGGGAAGTAGGGTAGAATCCCCACCTGGTAGGCGCTACAGTAAGGCAAGACTTCTTGCTCCAGGTTGCGTTCCAACATGTGATAATGGTTCTGGATGGTGATAAAGGGAGTCCAACCGCGGATCTCAGCCAGGAGATTCGCCCGGGCCAACTGCCAGGCAGCGAAGTTAGAGGCGCCGATATAGCGGATTTTGCCACTGCTCACCAGGTCATCGAGGGTCCGCAGTGTTTCTTCGATGGGAGTGACTGTATCCCAGCGGTGGATCTGGTAGAGATCGATGTGGTCCGTCTGCAGGCGTTGCAGGCTGGCTTCCACTCCGTTGAGAATGTGATAGCGTGAAGCGCCGGTATCGTTGATCTCCTCGCCCATTTTGCCGTAAACTTTGGTAGCAAACACGACTTTATGCCATCGTCCTTTGAGAGCTACACCCAGAGTTTCTTCTGAACGACCCTTCTGATAGGTGTCGGAGGTATCAATAAAGTTGATGCCCTGCTCCAGGCTGGCATCGATAATATTATTGACGCCTGGCTGATCGACCTTCCCTCCAAATTGGTTGGTACCCAGGCCAATGACAGATACCCGGACTCCTGACTTGCCTAACTGGCGATATTCCACTGCGTCCTCCTTAAAATGGGATTTGTCCGAAGATTAGCGAGACTGTTCTAGCACGAAGATATGGGGTCCGTCCGGCAGCGTGTCCTGGGTCAACTGTAGCTCAGGACTACCGACGAAGGTGACTTGATTTTGGGGAAAGCGATCCGTAAAATCAGTCACCGGCAAGATGTTCAGCACACCGCGCGAGCTCTGGTAGTGCATCGGAATAATCACCCGCGGTTGGATGAAGGTAATAGCCTGCTCTAGATCATCCAAAGCAATCGTGGCATGCCCCCCCGTCAAGGCAAACATCAGGTCAACCTGGCCCGCGAGACGGCCAAGTTGGTCGTTGTCTAAAGGATTGCCAATATCTCCCATGTGTAAAATGCGGATACCTTCCAGGGAGAAAAGGTACATAGCATTGTCCTCCGGCTCACGGCCAAAGTCGAATGTCAGGCTTTCCGAAGAGGGGATCGATTGGATATACAGGTTTTTCACCGTGAGGCCCGCGGGAGGGATCTCGAGGGCATTCACGACGGTGGGATGGCCATTGATGTGGCTGGGATCGCTATGGAAACGGTCGGTGGCGGAGCTCATGATCACCAGGTCGGCAGATTCGGCGATGGGATCGAAAGCGGAAGCAGCGGGGCCGGGGGTATAGGGATCTGTGACGATGGACAGGGGTTGGTCAGGTTGGACCTGGCCTTCGAGTCGGAAGCTGGCGTGGGCGTAAAATTTGATTTTCATAAGTATCACCTTTGATTCGTATTAATGTTCCAGGAAGATGAAGGTTGGGCGGGCACACAGGCCGCGCCCCTACGAGAATTTACGGCGGGCACACAGGCCACGCCCCTACGGGAATTTACGGCGCGCTGCCTCAAGTTGCAGCTCCGCAGCAGCGAAGCGGTAGAGGCGGGCCGGACGATGGTCGCCCATACGCACCCGGTCGGTAAGCTCCACGATGCCGGTGCTGAGAATTTTACGCCGGAAGTTGCGTTTGTCGAGCTTCTCGTTGAGAATCATTTCGTATGCCTGTTGTAACTCGGTCAACGTGAATTCTTCCGGCAGCAGTGCAAAACCCAGGGTAGTGTATTCTAACTTATAACGCAAGCGCTGCAAAGCATACTTGAGAATTTTCTCGTGGTCAAAGGCCAGGGTTGGTAAGGTATACATGGAAAACCAGGTGACAGCATCGAGTTCGTCAAAGTCCACATCAAGCTTATCGACGCTAACCAGAGCAAAATAGACCACCGTGATAACACGCATGCGGGGATCGCGGCGGGCATCGCCAAAGGTGTAGAGTTGCTCCAGGTAGACATCATGGACGCCAGTCTCCTCGACCAATTCACGACGCACAGCATCTTCCAGAGATTCATCGGGCTTGACGAAGCCGCCAGGAATAGCCCACATGGCCTGGAATGGCGGGGACCGGCGCTTTACCAGCAGCACTTTGAGATCATTATCGAGCAGCGTAAAGATAACTACATCCACAGTTACAGCAGGACGCTCTATACCGCCGAGCTCGTTAAGGCCGAGAATGTCCAGGGTCGACGACATACCTACAGCTCCCGATCATACAAACCAGCAAAAAACCCGGCGCCATCCGTGAAACCGGTCATAGTATGGTTGACAAAGGTCTATTGGCCCTTGAAGATAGGGGCGCGCTTTTCCAGAAAAGCGGCCAGCCCTTCCCGGAAATCTTCCGTCCGCCCTTGGGCTTGCTGAGCATTCCGTTCCCGCTCCATCTGGGCCGACAGGTCTTCGGTGCTCTGGCCTGCATGTAACAAGGCTTTGGTGCGGCCCAATCCCAGAGTCGGTCCCTGCGCCAGTTGCTGGGCTAATTTCATGGCTTCACTTTCGAGTTGGTCAACTTCATACAGCCGGGCAACCAGGCCCCAATTAAGGGCGGTTTCAGCGTTGACCGGCTCGTTGAGCAGGTAAAATTGCATAGCGCGGCTGAGGCCAAGTACGCGGGGCATAAAGAAAGAGGCGCCGGCATCAGGGACGAGACCGATACGGGCAAAGCCTGGGTGGAAAACGGTATCGCGCGCCGCAACACGGATGTCACAAGCCAATGCCAGGCTGACGCCTGCGCCACTGACCGCGCCGTGCAGGGCTGCCACCACAGGCTTGGTGAGGGCGTGGATCGTGAGCATGGTCTGGTTTAGAATCCGCAAACCCTCTTTGAAAAAAGCGCCCGGATCATCCTTGGCACCCTCGGCAATCAGCTTGACATCCCCCCCGGCTGAAAAGGCAGGACCGATAGAACTCAGCAGGACAGCCCGGATAGGCCGTTCGCTATTACAATAGGTGAGAACAGATTGCAACTCTTCAGCCAATTGCAGATTAAGGGCATTGTAGGATTTGGGGCGATTGAGGGTAATGTGTCCTACCCCTCCCTGCTGTTCAAAGAGAACCGTTTCAAAGGCTGGGAACATATTTTTCACTCCTATGGGATCGCCATCATGCCGCGGGGCAGTAGCAGCCCGTTGTCTTGATGTTAGCGAGCGCGCTTACCTTTGCGGGCTGCCGATTTTGGTTCGGATTTCTTCGGTGCAGCTTCAGAGATTTCAGGCGCTTGAGATTTGGCTGGCGCGCTACGGTCATCATCCTGGGTGGAAACTTTAGCCGCGCCCGTGGCTGATTTTTTGTTTTTCCGGCCTGCGGCTGGATTGCTTTTGGGTGTAGTCTTCGGTTTGGCCTCCGGCTTGGTATCACCAGATTTCCGTCCGGCAGTCCCAGAGGGTGAGGGGGCTTTCTTACCTTTAGCTGTGGATGAGGGTTTCGGCGCCGCAGCGGGTGGCGACGGCTCCATGCCGCTCTCGAAGAGCGAGAGTTGCGGCGAAGCAGCGGAGCTCGCCGGCGCGGGCGTAGGTTTAGCCGCTTTGGCAGAGCGGCCTGACCGGGCAGCCGGAGCAGCCGTTGATTTAGCAGCAGACTTGGGAGCATTACCGGCAGCGGAGGCAGCGGTTTTCGCAGCAGCCGGTGCAGATGCAGCCGGGGATTTGCGGGTTCTCGTTTTAGGGGTTCCCAGTGAAGCAGGAGGGGCAGCTAACGCTGCCCCTTTTGGTTCATCTCCATCTTGTGCGGTAGTTGAAACCTCGGCTGCCGGTTGAGCCTGGCCCTGGGGCATTTCCCGGAGCCGGCCCCTGCGGCGCGGCGATCCGTCATCCTCAGGTTCCCCGCCTCCATCAGCGGCAGGGATCCGGGCAATCGAAGCGACGGTATCCTTTTTGTTCATATTCATAACAGCAGCGCCACGGGTCGATCGTCCCTGCAGTGGGATATTCCGCACGAGGGTGCGCATCACCTGGCCGTTCTCAGTCATGATAGTGACTTCGTCCGCCTCATTAACCACGCGCGCGTCGGTGATTTCCCCGGAGCTTTTGAAACGGGAGAGGCTCATGGCGATAACACCGCTGCCATAGCGCTTTTGCAGCGGATAATCGTTGATGTGGGTACGTTTACCCATACCCTGCGCAGAAATCAGGAAGATTTCGTTGCCGGCACTGGTAATGTCCAGGGCAGCAACCTGGTCGCCTGCGCCGAGCTTGATAGCCATCACTCCGGCAGCGGTACGACCCATAGGCCGCACATCGTCTTCGCTGAAGCGCAATCCCTTGTAGCGGCGGGTGATCATAATAATTTCATCGCCGCCTTTGGTCAGCTTTACCCAACACAACTCGTCACCATCATCCAGACCCATAGCGATTAAGCCGTTGCTGCGCACCGCGGCGAACTCGGAAAGGCTACAGCGCTTGATTTTGCCTTTGCGGGTGGCCATGATCAGGTATTCAGCATCGGAAAAGTTGGGCACGGCGACGGCGGCAGTCACCATCTCGCTGCGTTCCAGCATAATCAGATTTGTCAGAGGCAAACCGGCGGCAGTGCGGCTGGCATCCGGTACCTGGTGGGCCTTCAATTGGAAAGCTCGCCCCTTGTTGGTGAAGAAGAGCAGGTCATTGTGGGTGTTTGCCAGAAACAGGTGCTGCACAGCATCCTGCTCCTTCGTCACCACGCCGATCAATCCCTTACCACCGCGACCCTGGGGGCGGTAGGTATTGGCCGGCACACGTTTGACATAGCCACGATTGGTGATGGAAATAAAGACATTTTCTTCCGGAATCAGGTCCTCGTCAGAGAACTCCCTGTCCTCCTCAGGCATGATCCGCGTGCGCCGTTCATCTCCGAATTTCTCTTTCAGTAACTTTAGCTCATCTTTAATAACACCCAGGATCTTATGGCGATTGGCCAGTAGATCTTCCAGATAAACAATGTTCTTGAGGATTTCCTGGTATTCATCTTTGATCTTTTTGCGTTCCAATGCAGCCAGGCGGCGCAACATCATATCGAGAATAGCATTGGTCTGGATTTCGGTGAGCTTGAATCTGGCCATCAAGCGCTGGCGGGCAGTATCGGTATCGGGAGCGTTGCGGATGGTGGTGATAACCTCATCCAGATTATCCAAAGCGATCAGCAAGCCTTCCATAATATGGGCCCGGGCGCGAGCCTTGGCCAGCTCATACTGGCTACGGCGGGTGATGACTTCCTGACGGTGCAAGATGTGATATTGTAAAATCTTTTTGAGAGAGAGGACGCGGGGCTCGCCATCGACCAGGGTAAGCATATTGACACCGAAGGTACCTTGCAGTTGGGTAAACTTGAGCAGCCGGTTCAGCACCATTAAGGGTTGGGCGCCGCGCTTAAGCTCAATCACAACACTCATACCGGTACGATCGGATTCATCGCGCAGGTCAGAGATATCTTCCAGGCGCTTATCCCGCACTAGCTCGGCGATTCTCTCGATGAGGGTAGATTTGTTGACCATATAGGGAATTTCGGTGACTACAATGCGATTGCGGTTACCCTGCATCTCTTCCACGTGGGCTTTGGCGCGCATGATAACCCGGCCTTGGCCATGGGCATAGGCGTTGCGAATGCCCTCCAAACCCAGGATCTGTCCACCGGTGGGAAAATCCGGCCCCTTCACGAATTGCATCAGATCATCGATAGTGATATCGTCGATAGTATCGTAGTGATCGATAATGTAGAAGAGCGCGTCGCATATTTCATTCAAATTATGGGGCGGGATATTGGTGGCCATGCCAACGGCAATGCCTGTGGCGCCGTTGAGGATCAAGTTGGGCAACTTGGTTGGCAGAATTTTTGGCTCTTTGAGGGAGCCGTCAAAGTTATCGAGGAAGTCGACCGTATCCTTCTCAATGTCGGCCAGCATTTCGACGGCAATGCGGGTCAGACGCACCTCGGTATACCGCATGGCGGCAGCAGCGTCTCCATCGACAGAGCCGAAGTTGCCCTGGCCGTCCACCAAAGGATAGCGCATGGAGAAATCTTGCGCCAGGCGCACCATAGCGTCATATACGGCACTGTCACCATGAGGGTGATACTTACCCAGCACTTCTCCGACGATTCTGGCGCTCTTGCGATAAGGTCTATCCGGCTGGAGACCCATATCGTCCATCGCATACAGAATGCGGCGCTGTACTGGTTTTAAGCCATCTCGTACGTCGGGTATAGCGCGGGCGGTGATCACGCTCATGGCGTAATCCAGGTAAGCGCCACGCATCTCCCCGTCGATATCTACTAATCGAACTGTCCCAATATCCATGCATCCTCCAAGCAAAGAAAACCGCTGCAATCAGCCGTTGGCATATGAATTAAGCTTTAGCTGAGGTTTTAACAGGTTAATTATACCTCAGGCGGGCCTAAAATGCCATTGAAAAATGGATAGTACATATAGGTGATATAACGGGGAAAGGGTACCAAATATGTCATTGGCCAGGGATATGGGTCCTGGTATGTTGCACAGAGCTGTTGCGTAGCAGTATACTATGCATAATGGGTATGGCGAAACTGTTATCCCTCGTTGGAGTGGATGAGCAGAACGGGGCACTGTGCCCCCTCTAAGACACGGGAAGCGACACTGCCAAAGACCCAACGACCGATGCCGGAGTGACCGTGGGTGGACATGGCAATCAGGTCGATGTGCTCCTTTTGGGCAAAATCCAGGATGGTTTCGGCAACCTGGCCATCCAGAACCACGGCGCGCACACGGATATTTTGGGCCTGGAGTTGTGCGACCTGGCCTTGGAGGTAATCATGGGCCTGTTGATTGACAAACTGCAGCAAGTCGCGCGAGGTCATATTGATTTCCCGCGCCCAGGACCGGTACAAGGGCATTACTATTTGGACCAGTATGACCTCGGCATTGTAATGCAATGCCATAGAGCTGGCATGGGGCAAAACTTGCTCGGCCAATTGGGAGCCGTCCAGTGGCACCAGGATTTTATCGTACATAGTAAAACACCTCCTGTGGGTGGGGACGGAAGCTTAATGGTTAATCAGACTTTAACGATCTATAGTATCATTTGAAGCAATATCTGTCAATGAAATATAGATTTTCTGATATGATAGGGAGTAAGCGAATTATAGAAAAAATGTTCTATTTGGGCAGTGGGGTGTCCGTCATGATTTTGCGCACGAGCCTGACCTCGCGCTATAATCCATCTCCATAGCCTGTTTTCCAGGGTTGACGAAATCCTATTGCTCGAAGAGCTTTCTGTAAGTGTTTCTCATGGCTATTTCATCGGCCGTGCCCTTGTCA
>SHYO01000071.1 GCA_009692745.1 Chloroflexota bacterium | reverse complement strand
TGACAACCTCTGCTTCACCTGCCTGATAGGCGCTATGCACTTCGTCGCGGCTGGGTATATGCACTGGTTTCATGCCCCTATTTTGCCTGACTTTTATGATTTTGACAATTTTACCATTCAACCTACTTTATACCTGAGCAGTTACAAATTTAATAGCTATTTATAAAGATTTAACAAAATTCAACTGGACAGCGGAGTCTTACTTCGTATATAATTAATGCAGGGTGCCGATTGCCCCAAGGTCAACATTTAGCAATACACTCCCCCGTGTACGTATGCAATGCTTGACCTTTCTTTATTTGATTCCATAATACAATTGATTGTACCTACAAATGCTGGCGATTTGTGCTTCATTATTGGGAGGATAACCTCATGGAAACAAGGATAAATCCGTTTGGTTTTAGGAATAATCTTGTGGATTTCATCAACATACCAGGTCCAGCATCTGAGATTGTGAACGATTTGATAGAGACGTATCCGGTCGTAGCCACATTGAATTTGAGCTATTGCGACTATCACATCTCTCTAATGAGCAACGAGCCTCGGATTATTGCGCACCTGGAAAAGCTCTACGGGAAGTACCAGGCGCCCGTGAAAAGTCCGGACTTTACAATGTTTTTTATCCAAGGGATACCTTCTTTAGATCCGCGGCGGTTAATTGCCTTGTCCCAAGGGGGCAAGGCCTCTTTGGAACCGACTGCCGCAGGGCAGGTTTTCACCCCCAGATTTGAGCCCCACCACCTATTGCCGATCATGCTGCGGCAACCTGAAGCCTGGTACGACAGCGGCAATATCCGGGTTATCCACCGGCTGATTACGGGCGTTACCACATATCTTTGCGATCAAAATGCCTGGATCGTGGGGGATCTATTGGCAGATAATAAGGATATTAACCAGATTTTTAGATCTTTGGTGGCCCGCATGCTGGCCCAGCGGGGTTACATGTTCATGCACATTTCTGTAATCGAGTGGAATGGATGTCATTTTGCTCTGGCGGGGGATGGAAAGTTGGCATATGCGCAATGCCTATCCGGTCTGGAGACGCGTGAGCTGGCCATAGATGGCGCCTTTCTGCGGATGGAAGATGGCCAAGTCTCCTCCTATCCTCTTAAGCCAGAAGTGGAAAGGCGTATCGCGGTTAAGGCTTTGATCTATAGCCAGAGTTTTAACGTTGAGCGGTGCCTGATGGATTCTGCGCCGCTAACGGCTCCAGAGGCGGCTGCGCTACTGAACGATCTATCATGCCAACTGGGACCCTATGCGCCCTCTTACCCGATGGGTGCCATCGAATTTGCCCAACGTCTGGCCAAGATTCTGCCTGTGTATAGCCCGGATCATTCCGGCGCACCTGACCTGGAACCGGTTCGCTAGTTCAGTAGCTCACGGACTGAAAATAAATTTAATCGTATCTTAAATTTCACTTAACATATTCTTCACATTTTTAGGGTATATTGTTTTGATCTATTGGTCGGCACAGAATTTTCTGAAGCGTAGACTTATGAGCTTTGTGGCATAAATGTAATCATGGCGCACCACAGGTATACAGGGGGAACAATGCAGCCTAGGCAAAACCTCGAACGGGAACTTGAAAAAGTAAAGCAGCAGATTCTATCCCTGAGTAGCCAGGTAGATCAACGGATCGAGCTGGTAATGGATGCACTGGTGCAGCGGAATTTGGGTCTGGCTCAGCAGATAATCGACGATGATCGGATTATCGATAGGCTGCGTTACCAAATCGAGGATTTTTGTTTTCAAATTATTGCTACCCAGCAGCCCACGGCTTCAGATTTACGGGCTATCCTGGCTGCCACTTCTCTGGCAACCGAATTAGAACGGATTGCAGATCACACGTCGGGGATTGCCAGGCTAATTATTCGCATGGGTGAGCAGCCTTTATTGAAACCCCTGGTAGATTTGCCGCGCATGGCGGTCATCGCGCGGGAGATGTTGAAGGTGGTCATTGATGCTTATACTACGCGGGATGATCGCCTGGCAGCCGAGGCAATTACCCGCGATGACGCTGTGGATACTCTCTACAATCAACTGTTTCGGGAATTGTTGACTTTTATGTTAGAGGATCCTGGCACGATTACCCGGGCGATGTATTTGATCTGGATAGCCCATGACCTGGAGCGGATTGCAGACCGGGTGACAAATATGGGCGAGCGGGTAATTTTTATGCGCACGGGAAAACTCGAAGATTTGAACGATTGATTAAATGTAATACCTTGACACCCCCTATGCACTGGAGTACAATAGGTTGAATATTTGACGCAGTGCGCTACTTTTGGGCGAGGCTGCTCCGGTGAAGGAGGTTGGCGTGAACATCGTGGTTTGTATTAAACAGGTACCGGACACTGCTAGTAAGATTGTGGTACGGGACGGACAGATAGATGAATCCGGACTTACCTGGATTCTAAACCCCTATGACGAATATGCTGTAGAAGAAGCTCTCCGCATTAAAGAGAAGAGAGGGGGGAAGGTGACTCTCGTCAGTCTGGGTCCCAGCCGGGTGTTGGATACGATCAAGAGCACCCTGGCTTTAGGGGCCGATGAGGCTTTTCACCTCAATGACCCGGCTTTCGAGCAGGGAGACCCGTATACCACAGCCCTGGTTTTGGTTGCCGCTTTGCGGAAAATCCCTTATGACCTCATCTGGTGCGGTTGGAAAGGGGTAGATGGTGATTATGGTCTGACAGGCATCTACCTGGCTGACATGTTGGATCTTCCCCACGTCTCCTTCGTCGTTAAGCAGGAGATTGCGGCTGATGGCAAATCTGCAGTGGTTGAAAAGGAAATCGAGGGCGGGCGCGAGCAGGTGGAAGTATCATTGCCGGCTGTTTTCACGGCCCAAAAGGGCCTGAATGAGCCACGCTATGCCTCTTTGAAGGGCATTATGGCTGTGAAGCGCAAGACGATTCTGGAATGGAGCCTGAAGGACCTGGACCTGACCCCAGACCAGGTGGGAAGTATAGGGGCTTTGACCGAGGTGGTGAACATAAGCTCACCGCAGGCGCGCCAGGAAGGTAGAATTTTGACCGGCAGCCCGCCAGAAGTAGCAGCCGAGCTGGTGCGCCTATTACATGAAGAAGCCAAAGTTATTTAATTGCTTCATTCTAGGAGTCTATCATGTCGAATGACATTCTCATAGTGGCAGAAATTCGCGAGAATAACCTGAAGAAGGTTTCGTTAGAAGTATTGGGGGCTGGTCAGGAGATAGCCCGGAAATTGGGCGGCACGGTTGTAGCGTTGGTATTGGGGAACGGCGTAACAGGGTTTGTAGCCGAGATGGAACAGGCCGGAGCGGCTAAAGTTTTTTTAGCGGACAGCCCGGCGCTGGCAGAATATAGCCCCACTACGTTTACCCAGGTAATTGTAAAGCTGGTGAAGGAAACCAACCCGGCGGCTATCTTTTTTGGGTCCACTGCTTACGGTCGTGATCTGGCTCCCCGAGTTGCTGCCCGGTTGAAGGCTGGGGTAGCGTCAGATTGTACCGGCATTGAGGTGGCAGATGGGCGCCTGCTCTTCACCCGTCCCATATATGCGGGCAAGGCCATTACCCAGGTAAAACTAAAGAGTGATCCCCAGATTGCTACCATACGGCCCAATATCTACCCCATACCCCAGGCGGAGACCGGCCGGAATGTTCCTATAGAGAAGCTGGAAGTGAATGTGTTCCCGGGTCAGGCTGTAACGAAGGCCATTCTTAAGCCCGAAACCCAGGAGTTGGATGTGGCAGAAGCGGATATTATTGTCTCGGGTGGGCGAGGTTTGAAGGGGCCGGAGAATTTCGCAATTCTGCGCGAGTTGGCCGATGCCTTGGGTGGGGCTGTGGGCGCCTCGCGGGCTGCCGTAGATGCGGGATGGATTCCCCATGCTCATCAGGTAGGCCAGACAGGTAAGACGGTTAACCCCAGCCTCTATGTTGCCTGCGGTATCTCCGGGGCGGTACAGCACCAGGCGGGGATGCGAACATCGCGGGTGATTGTAGCGATCAACAAAGATCCTGAATCACCGATCTTTAAATTGGCAACGTATGGGATAGTCGGGGATCTTTTTGAAGTAGTTCCTGCTCTGACCGCTGAAGTGAAAAAGTTGCATGGCAGTTAGGCGACAAGCGCTTTGCCTGGCACAGCTTGGCATGAATCCGAGCGCTACGCTAACCAAAGGGTATCGCCCAAGGGAAAATCAGAACCTGGTAGGTACCAGGCCATCGCCCTGGCAGCGGTTAAAGTATTTAGCTAGGACGAAGTCAGGGAATGGAGCCAGCTACACCTCAGGCATCAAAGCGGTATCCCGCACCCCGGACCGTTACCAGGTGCTGGGGGTGCATCTGGTTAAGCTCCAGTTTTGTGCGTAACCGGTGGATCATCATATCCACCACGCGGTCTGAACCCTCGTAGGTTGCTCCCCATGCCTGGTGCAACAATTCTGCCCTACTGTATACCTGGTGGGGATTTTGGGCCAGAAAGCCCAGCATAATTGTCTCGCGCTGGTTCAGATGGATGCGTTTCCCGTTAATTACTGCCTGGCGATTCTCGCAATCGATGGTGAAAGCACTTCTGGTTTCGAGATCTCGCTCGAATCCCATGCGTACGCGCTGCATCTGGCGCAGGAGAGCTTTTAGGCGAGCTTGCAGCACCGCGCTACCCAAAGGATAGTAAATATAATCGTCAGCTCCCGATTGCAGCCAGATGACTTCTTGATTATCGGCTTCTTTACGGCCCATTACTAGTACCGGGAGCCCGGAGTCAAGCAGAGGTTGCACGACTCGCGGCGTAGGATCATTTCTATTATGGTTTAGCCAAACAACAACTGCTTCTGCGGTCGCATTCTGCAACTCTGAAAGGGCCTCTTGGACTGTCTGACTAAAGTATACCTGCACATCTGCAAAAATGGTTTTACTGATGTCTTTACCAAATTTAGGCTGCCCAACGCATAATATATTCACTGTTGTCCACTCCCTAAAAATTCGCAGGCATAAAATCCCTCTTAGTGTATCAGAGAAAACGGATACTTTCAATAGGCTAAACCCTTGAAATGACTAGAATTGAGATAACGTATGGTTAAGAGTTTGCCAAAGGTGGCAAATGACGCTGGAAAATGGCACGAACATACGTTAATAGCCGCGGGCGGAGCCTTAAGAAAACAGGGAAGGTTGGAATGGGCCGATATGCAATTCTGCCCGGATGCGTTGGATGATATCTTCCACCACCTCTTTATCCGTCAAAAAATTTAAATTATTGGTATCCAGGGAGATAACTGGACTATCCTGGTAGTGTTGAATAAAATCATTATAGGCCCGGCGCAATTGATCAATATAAATCCATTCCATAGAGCGCTCATAAGCCCGATCGCGCAAGGTGATGCGTTGCATAATGACGTCGGTATCGGCATGGATATAGATCAATAGGTCGGGTTTGATGGTGCGTTGTGCCAGGATGGTATAAACCTGGTCATACAGCGCCAATTCATCTCCAGAGAGATTTAAGGCCGCGAAGAGCCGATCTTTGGCGAAGGTGTAGTCGCTTACCAGGGGACCGCAGCGAAGCAGAACCGGCACCTGCCGGCGCTGTTGTTGAAACCGGTTGAGAAGAAAAAACAACTGAGTCTGGAAAGCGTACCGCTGGCGGTCTTGGTAGAACAAGGGCAGGAAGGGGTTCTCGTCGAAGACTTCCAAAAGGAGGTTGGCGTTCAGCGCCGCGGTTACAAGGCGCGCCAGGGTGGTTTTGCCAACACCAATGACACCTTCGATTGCTACATAAGAGTTTGCCATGAGATGATCCTGCCACTTATGCGCGTTGTAAATCGGAAATAGCTCCGCGGTGAACGGCAGACCACAGGTTTTGCGCCCGTAATTGCAGCGCTTCCCACGCTCCGGCGTGTACCAGGTGAGCATCGACCAGGCTACTGCCCACCCCTAAGGCCACGGCTCCGGCATCCAGGTAGGTGCGCGCGTTTTCGGTACTGATACCACCGGTTGGCACCAGTCTAACCTGGGGCAGAGGCGCCTTGACCGCTTTGATGTAGGCGGGACCCAGCGTCTCGGCAGGAAAGACTTTTACCAGATCGGCACCTGCCTCCCAAGCTTGCATGATCTCGGTGGGGGTGTAGGCGCCGGGTAGCGCCGGCACACTATACCGGCGGCACAAGCGCACTAGATCCAGATTCAGGATGGGGGAAACGATGAAGCGGGCGCCAGCCTGGATAGCCAGGAGCCCCGTCTCACTATCCAGAACTGTCCCGGCCCCCAGGACTACCCTGTCGCCGAAATAAGCGGAGGCCTTCTGGAGCACCTCAAGGGCGCCAGGGGTGGTCAAGGTAAATTCGATGATATCGATGCCACCGGCGGCGATAGCCTCAGCCACCTGCAAGAGTTGGTCCGCAGAATTTAGCCGGACGATGGCAATAAGTTTCGTGGCAAGGATGCGATCTAATACACTGTCCTGCTGAGCCATAGGTATTCCTTCTAGGCCGGGCGGCTTCATTGCCCAGCCTATTCTTTATCCTGTGCTGGCTGGGTAGTGGCTGAACCGGTTTCGTCCAGCTTGACCAGTTCTTGGACCGCCTGGCGAACCTGGTCTCCCAAGTTGCGTGCTACGGTAAGCACCATGCGCAAGTTGGCATCCAGGTCTGAAATGGTTATCTGTGAAACGGGCCGCACCAGGCTGACATGAACGGTACGCTCATCGATGGCGAAGCGCGCGCCGTAGGAGCCATTGTGGTTAAACTCCAATAAGCGGCGGTATAGCGGGCCAAAGCGCTGGTCGTTCAGCGGCAGCTCGGCAATGGGCGCATAGATTACGAGAAAATAGAGTCCTGGTTCCCATTGGACCACATTGGCCCGCGCGATAGTTTTCTCCATAGTCAGGATGCGCCAGCCCCGGGCATCCGTAGTATCCTCGGGTTGCAACCCATAACTGCGGATCAGCTCGTCCAGCATGTTTAACACGGCCCGGGCTTGGGAGGGTCCGGGGTCATACCCCAAGCTGGAAAGATAGGCATTCCAATCGTATACGGGAACGCTCCGGAAGGGGTTCTCGCCCGAATCTATGTAGATAGGCCCTTGAATTTGTTGCTGCGTCGGAGCTGGTTCATGGCGGTCGCTGAAATTCTGGCAAGTGGTCCAAAATGGCTCGGGAATCAGCACCTGCCGCAGTAAGCAGAAGCCTGGCTCGTCGCCATAGTGACCTTCGCGATTATTCTGATTGTTGATACATTCGGCGCAGTTATTGCCGATTTCATTTCGGGTCATGGGAACCGGATCTTTCGAAATGGTAATGCCTTATTAAAATTGGATTTTAGCCGAACCCGCTGAGTTGCGCAAATGGTCCATGGCCTGAGAGAGGTGTGGCGGCAGCGATTAAAATTGTCAATTGACTCTAATGACGCGGTGTGTTATATTAGCCAGGAAAGCAACATATTTTTGTCTGAAGGACAAATTTTATGCCAACAGTAGCGAAGACCCGGCTTTCTTTTGCCGGGATAGCAATAACGTCGCTACGGGGCCAGATGGGGAAGCAATGTGTTATAATTGAGAGCATGAGGCGAGCAGGAGGAGACTATGAGAATCGTCAAGCGGTACCCCAACCGTAAACTGTATGATACCCAATCTAAGGGATACATTACTTTAGATGGTATTGCAAGTCTGGTCCGCCAGGGTGAGGATATCCAGGTGATCGACCATGAGACCGGGGACGATCTTACCAATGTGACCTTGACGCAGATCATTATGGAGTCGGAACGGAACAAGACCTCTTTTGTGCCCCGGAGTGTGTTGACGAATCTGATCCGTTCGGGGACCGACACCCTGACCCTTTTGAAGGGTGCCATGCTGGCTTCTATTGGCGCTATGGCCCACGTGGAAGAAGATATCGGCCAGCATATCGGTGGTATGGTCGAACGCGGCGAATTAGCAGAAGAAGATGCGGCGAATTTACAGCAAGATATGATCTCCCGCGCGCGGGATCTGGCTTCCCAGGGTGAAGTGCTCATCAACCGGCGGGTGGAAGAATTGATGGGGACGCTAGACTTACCCAGCCACAGCGATATTCGCCGTCTGCGCACTGAGTTGGCTAAACTTGAGGAGAAGTTAACGCTGCTAGAGCGTCAAAACCAGCATTTATCGGAAAATCAGAAAGAGACCCAAGGCCAGGGTCTTGATCCTGTGATCCCGCATGTGCCTGTTAAGGAGACGGCGTCCAGGAAAAACCCATGACTGCTATATCCAAGGAGAATTATTATGCCGATTAAGTTTCCTTCCGGTTCAAGGTCTGTTGACGCACCAGATGCAGCTTAAGGGCGATATGGCGATGGTCATGAAAAATGTGAAAGCGGCCCAGGAACTGGTGGAGTGTACCCCCCATATTCAAACGGAATTCCCGGAAGGAATTTAACCTTGTGGATATCGCCATTATCGACCCCGCAATGACCCGCGGCATGCCTCCCTGGCTGATGGCTGATGGCGGATATAGGATTGGATGTGCTGGTCCATGCTATTGAGGTGTATACCTCGACTTGGGCCAACGACTTTATTGATGCCCAACAGTTGAGGGCCATCCGGTTAGTCTTCCAGTACCTGCCGCCAGCCTGCGCCGATGGCAACGATTTGGAGGCCCGCGAGAAAATGGCCAATGGCGCAGCGTTGGCAGGATTCGGGCTGGCTAACGCCAATGTCACCCTGGCCCATTGCCTGGCTCATAGCCTGGGCGGGCACTCCCACCCCCCGCATGGTCGCGCCAGGGGTTGTTATTACCTTATACAATGGAGTATACTGCTGGTACAAATCCGGAGCGATACGGGAGATTGCCCGCTACCTGGGCATAGACGGAGATGACTGGATGGTCGTGCAGCGGTTGATTCAGAAAGTCAAGGATCTGTTGCGCGATTTGAAAGAGCCGGCGACATTGCAAGAGTTAGGCATCGACCGGGCAGCATTTGAACGCGCCTTGCCGGATCTGATCGACAATGCCCAGAACGACGCGGGTATGTTGGCCAGGGTGCGGGTGCCCGACGCAGAAGAAGTGCGGAAATTGTATTTGTACGCTTATGAAGGCCGTATCGTAGACTTTTAATTTCCGTTAGAGTCCTGGTTCCCTGCTGAGTACTCTCAGCGCCACTAAGATCATCATTGTAGAATCCATTAATACGGAGAGGTCAGAGTAAATGAAGCGGTTATTACTTTTAGCAGGTTTGTTGGTACTAATGTGGGGGTTAACCGCCTGTAATAATCAGGCGACGCCACTGAGTAATCCCCCGCCACCCGCAGGCAACCCGGCTGTAATCTCGGCCACTAAACCGGCAGATGCGGGCCAGGTTGGGGCATCCATGCCCGTCCCGGCCAAGCCCGGCTTCGCTCAGGGTACACCTCCTCCAGGACGTCCACAATCCTCAGGGCCAACCCCCACGCCCAACTTTGCTATTATGCGCAGTGTATTGACACCGGCGGGTGCAGAAGATGTAAAGCTGGCAATTCCCTTTGACGTAGCTGTCGACCGGGATGCCAACATGTACGTGGCCGATAGCGGTCGTATATTGAAATTTGGGTCTAGCGGTAATTTGATCAAGAAATTCGATATTCCCAAGGACTCCCCCTTGCTGTTCGCCGGTAGCCTGGTAGTGGCCCCCGATCAAACCATCTGGATTGCCGACACGAGCGCCAACCAGGTAAGGCATTTCAGCGCGGATGGCGCTATGCTGCCGGGTTTGACGAACGTGGGTTCAGAGCCGGGGCAACTGCAGGCACCTACCGATGTGGCGCTGGATACCCAGGGCAACCTATATGTCGCCGAGAAGGGTAACCGCCGTATTCAGGTGTTTAGCCCGGATGGTAAGAATATTCGCACCTTCGGTAAGGCTGGGCAAGAGCCAGGGCAGATCACCGATCCCCGCTCTCTGACAGTGGATAAGGATGGGAATATTTACGTGGTGGATGTAGCCAACGCGCGGGTGATGAAGTACGATAAGCAGGGGAATTATGTGTTGGAATTTGAGCCGCCGCGCTCCGGCGACCGTTTTACTTTGCTGCGTAGTGTGGTCTATGATCCGGTGCGGAATCTGATATTCGTATTGGATGGGCAGAGTGGTAGAGTACATGCCTATACCACCGAAGGTAAATACCGGCGCACCTACGGCGAATCGGGGGATGGGGAATTCCAATTCCGGAATTCCCAGGGCCTGGGAATGGGTCAGGATGGTGTTATCTATGTGGCGGATACTGGCAATATCCGGATTCAGCTCATCAATCCATCGTACCCCTAGCACTCTATGCCAATTTATGCAGATGACGCTGAGTTTTACCGGGTGATGCGCGCCGTCTTCCAACGGCTGGCTCAGGAAGATCCTCAGATTCTGGCATCTCTATCAAATGCATCATTGATTTTCCGCCTGCGCTTTCACGATCCGGATGCCACAATTATGATTGATGGCCGGAGCAATCCGCCTCAGGTGACCTTTGGAGAAGATCATACGCAGCCAGACATCGACTTGGCCATGAGTGCCGACACCATTCACCAGGTATGGCTCAGCCAGCGCCGTTTGCGAGATGCGCTGTTCACGGGCGCTATCCAGGCTCGCGGACCTTTAATGCGGGCCCTCATTCTGGTGCCGCTCTTCCGCCGGGCCGAAGAGCTCTATCCCCGTGTGCTGGCAGACTTGCGCAACCAATCCTGAGGGCAGCTCTCAGGGCGCTGAGTGGTTAGTGCATTGCCGGGGGGACCAACAACAGAACGGTAATAAACGACCACACAAAGAAAAGCAGCAGAATTACCAAAGTGTTGCGTAGCGTCGGTGACATATGGTCTCTCATTCGGCCCGGGCATCATTTGTTTGCGCCTGGGGATCCATTATATAGAATGTAGTGTATAATATTATACAGATAGGTGCCTGATTCATGCAACTGGGCCACCTTCTCAGGTTTTGCAAAGCGGAATCTATGCTCTTACTAATCTCTAAGGTCGTATCAGCCCAAAACCAGGGTTTTCCCGCGCAAACTTGGGGATTTTATAAAATCGAATCCTTGACTTCTATGCCGTTACTGGTAAAATTTCCCCTAATAAATTCGTCAATATATACCAATGATATAGAAGCTGTTAAGAGAGCAGTATTAAAGAGAGCCGAAGGAGCTTACACATGACCTTTCGTTTACGACCTGCAGAAGGATGGATAACGATTGGGCTGTTGGCCATTATGTTCCTAAGTATTGCCTGGTCTATGCAGGCGGCTGATTGGGCGGAGGGGATGTATATTTTGCAACCTGTGGTACTGGTTGCTCTCCTGGCCGGTTTGGTACTGGCGAAGTTGCGCTGGTTGCCGGGGCCCCTGGCCCATTGGCTGGCTATGGCGCTAGGTCTATCGCTGGTCGTCTATCTGACGATCCATACCCCTTATTTTTCTCCGGATTTGCGCTGGCAGGTGCGGCTGATTCAACTGCGGGAACGCTTTATTGATTGGTACCGGGTGGCGACCGGCCAGGGCAGCAGTTACGACAACGCCATCTTCATTATGCAGATGGGCTTATTGGTTTGGTTAGTATCTTATTTAAGTGCCTGGTTCCTCTTCCGCGGTAAACAGGTCTGGTGGGCCGTGGTGCCTACCGGTTTGACGATGCTCATCAATATCTATTACTACAATGAGGGCCCGGTGAATATGTATCCCTATGCGCTGTTGTTTGCGGTGGCAGCGCTGCTGATGGTGGTCCGGGCTACGTTATTTATTCAAGAGGAGGATTGGCGCTCTCGGGGTATCGGTTTTACCCCTGAAATTGCCTTTGACTATTTACGGGATGGCATTATCGTCTCATCGGTGGTATTGGTTATTGCTCTTTTCACACCGCGGACTAGCGCTTTCGCCGAACAGCTCTATACTGCCTGGGCGCGGGTAGAAGGTCCCTGGACGGATGCCCAGGCCCAATGGGGGCGACTCTTCTCGTCTATCAACTACAAACCCCGCCGCGGTCCGGCCTATTTCGGCAAAACTATGACCCTGGCCGGCCCGGTGAACCTGGGGGATGAGGTGGTGATGCAGGTCCGGGCTCCCACGGGGATGCAGTATTTACGTGGGGCGCTGTATGACGAATATACGGGCCGGGGTTGGATCAATACCGACGTGAACTTCCGAGATATTGACATCAATCGGACCTTGATCGAGCCGACCTTATATAAAAATACCGTTGAAGTGACCCAAACCATACGGTTTATGCGCACCTATGGGGAGAACCTGATCTATGCCGAGCCGCAGGTGCTGCGCGTGGGGGTGCCGGCCCGCGCCCAACTTTCTACGGCGCTGATTCCTCAGGAAAACGCGCAGATCAATCTGTTGGATATCTCTATGATGCGCGGCAAACAGCCGCTGAAAGATGGGGAAGATTATTCGGTGGTATCGCTAAAGAGCGATGCTAGCACGGTAGCCTTGCGCAAAGCAACGCTCAACTATCCCGATTATATCTTAAAGCGCTACACCCAGTTGCCCGCTGCGGTGCCGCAGCGGGTGAAGGACCTGGCACTACAAATTTCGAAGGATAAGAACACCGTTATTGATAAGTTGTTTGCCTTGGAAGGTTACTTGCGCGGTATTCAGTACAATGAAAATGTGCCCGCGCCGCCGGTGGGGCGGGATGCCGTGGATTATTTCCTCTTCGACAGCAAGCAAGGGTACTGCGACTATTATGCTTCGTCTTTCGTGGTCCTGGCCCGCAGTCTGGGGTTGCCAGCACGGGTTTCGGCGGGGTATTCCCACGGCCAGTACGATGACGCCAACCAGATTTACAATATACGTGAATACGATGCGCATAGCTGGCCCGAGGCCTATCTTCCAGAGTTTGGTTGGGTTCAGTTTGAGCCAACCGCGGCTTTTCCCGGCGTGGCCCGCCCTCAACCTGATATCACCGACCTGACGGGAAATTCCACCAATCCAGACGATCTCTTGGATGAGTTAGAGCGGCTAAAGGACCGGGAAA
This sequence comes from Chloroflexota bacterium, assembly GCA_009692745.1. Lineage (GTDB taxonomy): Bacteria > Chloroflexota > Anaerolineae > Epilineales > SHYO01 > SHYO01. The sequence goes on along the minus strand of SHYO01000071.1, from coordinate 9,056 downwards.
CAGCTCTCAATAACAGCTATATTCCTCCTGACGAGGGCTTGTTGGGCGCTGTGAAGGATTTTGCGGCCAGTATGTTTACCCCTGAGCGCCTGACCTACGGCGGTATACTTTTCGGTATACCGCTGCTCATGCTCGGTGCGGTGCTGTTTGTCTGGCGCACCAGCCTGCGTGGCTTGACCGTCGTCGAGGCGTTTTACGAGCGGGTGGCGCGTTTGGGCCGGTTGTTGGGGATCAAGCTGAACGCCCATGATACGCCGCATGAATATGCGCGGCGCATTGGGGATATTGTGCCGCCTGTGAAACAGGATGTATTCCAGATCGTGGATAACTTCGTCACAGAGCGCTTCGCGCCTCGCAAGCCGTCAGCGGATGCCCAGACCTCGAAAATATTGAATGAATCCTGGCGCAGGGCACGCCTGACCCTCTTCCGGGCGGGAGTGGGGCGGCGGCTGCGTTTCCTGGCAGCGCGGTTGCCCTTCCGGCTCAGCGATCGTCAGCCGAAGGATAAAAATTAGTGGAATGAAGATTCTTGTGACAGGTGCCACCGGACGTATTGGGCACTGCCTGGTAGATGTGCTTCTCAAGCGCGGCGATCAAGTGCGGGCCTTCGTCATGCCGGCCGACCCGCACCGTAGCCGGGTGGAGCAGCCGGGCGTGGAAATTGTCGAGGGGCTGCTCACCGACCGGCCTAGTCTGGCGCCAGCGGTCAAGGGTGTGGATGCGGTTATTCACCTGGCTGCCCTGTTGCCTTCTGGCCGCACGGCCGAAGAGCTGTTCGAGGTCAATATCCGTGGCACGTTCAATCTGTTGGAAGCCTTGCTGCCCCATGCCGATCACATCAGGCGCTTTGTGCTGGCCAGTACCGACAATGTCTACCCTGACAACCAGGGTCTGCGGTATCTGCCCGTGGACGAGGCCCATCCCCGCCTGAGTAATAATCCCTATGGCTTGAGCAAAGTCATCTGTGAAGACATGTGCTTGAGCTATATGCGCCGTTGCGGCCTGCCGGTAACTATCCCCAGGTTCGGGCTGACCCTGGCTGGACAGGAACTGTTTGATCCCAACGGTTTCCGGGCGCCGTTCTATGTATTGAAACCGTTCCTGGCGCGGCTGAGGCAGACACCCACCCCCGACCCTATCGACCTGGAAGCCATACGCCAGCTAGAAGCCGAAGACAGCGAAGGTGTCAAGCTGGTGGTCGCGCGCAACCCTCAGGGACGTGTGAACGTGGATATGATCAATGATCCGCGCAACGTGGCGGATGGGTTGCCATTGCTGCTGGACAAAGAGGTGGCCGTAGGCGATGTGTTCAACCTGATGGCGCCGCACCCCTTTGCCTACGACACGTTCACCCAGTACGTCTCAAAGCTAACCGGCTGGCCTGTTATAGAAGTCACGGTCTCCTGGACGTTCCACCATGATTTTAGCATTGCCAAGGCCCGCACTATGCTGGGGTATAACCCTACCCGCGATATCTTCCAGATGCTCGACGACGGCTGGAATATTCTAAAGCCCAGGCTCATGTAGCGGCGATATCAGATGCCGTGACGATTCCAGGCTCAACCCCAGCGCACCCTCCTCGGCATTTAGGATGCGTTGGCCCTGCTGGACAAGATGTGCTAGACAAAGATCGTGCTGGACAGACTTTCAATGCCCCGCGTGGGCTGCGACCTCCACGAATTGGTTGGTATAGGCTTTAGCGACCTCGACATCTTGGGGCAGCAAGCCGGCTTCGCGCATGAATTTCTCAGAGATCTGCCAGGCATTGTTGTCAGAATAGCCCAGGTCGTTGGCCTTCCAGAAGGGCAGGGTGGCGTTGAGGACGGCTCTCTGACTCTCTTTCTGCTGGGCAGCTTCCGGTACATATTTCAGGCTGATATCGAAAGCTTCATCCGGGTGATCCAGGGTATACTTCAGCCCCTTCCAACTGGCGCGCACCACAGCCTGCACCAGTTGCGGTTCCTTCTTAAGCGTATCTTCATTGGTGATCAGGCCATTGGCCACCAGGTTAATATAGTCGGCGACATCCAACTGCCAGACTTGCTTCCCCTCGGATCTGAGCTGTACCGGCTCATTCATGGCGTAACCTATGGCTACGTCTACCTTGCCTTGCGTGATAGCGGCTACCTGGGTAAAGCCGATGCTTTCCACCGTGATTTTATCCTCGGCGATGTGATTGGCGTAGAGCATGGCTTTCCAGCCGACGTAGCTGGCGCCGAACATTCCCGGAATGCCCACCTTCTTGCCGACCAGGTCCTGCGGCGTCTTCATGGGCTGGAGCGAGAAGAGAGAGATGGGCCAACGGCTATACCAGTTCATCACATAGACCACAGGCAAGCCTTGGGAACGGGCCAGCAATACCTGGTCGGCGCTCCCTACCACAAAGGATACCTTGCCGCTGCCGGCCAGGACCAGCAGGTCATTTTCCATACCATAGTCAAACTTTACCTGCAGGTTTTCTTGGGTGAAATACCCCTTTTCGATGGCCACATAGAACGGGGCAAACTGGATGTTGGGAATAAATCCCATAGCCATAGTGATTTCACGCGGCGGTTGAGTGGCAACGGCAGAAGTCCCCGGCAAGGCCAGCGCGTTACAGGCGCTGCTTAACAAGGCTAGTATGCCCAGGACGACGATTTTAACCATAATAGAGGGGATTGATTTAGCGAGTCTCATATGAAAAGTGTGCCTTTCAGTAGGTGCTGCTTCTAGCTGCACGGTCTTACTCTTGGGGAGTGTGCGGTTTACAGAATCTCAGAAAATACCACTTAAACAATACCTATGCGCGCCGCCAGGGCATGAGTAGCCGGTCTGCCAAAGAGATGAGCCCATAGAGAGAGAGAGCGATGGCTGCCAGGGTCAAAATGGCGGCGAACATCAAGGGTGTATCAAATATGCCGCGGGCCACATTGATGAGGAACCCCAGCCCCCGGTCGGCAGCAACGAACTCGCCCACCACGGCTCCAATGACGGACAGTGTCACTCCTACCTTCAAGCCACCGATGAGCACCGGCAGAGATGAGGGTATTTCCAGGTGGACAAAGGTCTGCCACGCGCCAGCTCCCATGGCTCGCATCAGGTCGTGTTGTTCCTGGGGGACCTGGCGCAGACCCACGATGGTGTTAACCAGGATGGGAAAGAAGACGACCAGACTGCATATCAGCGCCTTGGCCAGCAAACCGGTGCCGAACCATAAGACCAGCAGTGGCGCCAGGGCTACTACGGGTACGGCCTGAGAAGCCACAATGTAGGGGGAAGCCAATTGTTCCAGCAGACGCGAGCGCGCCAGAAAATAGCCGAGCACGGTGGCAACGGTAAACCCGAGCAATAGGCCGAGCAGCACTTCTAATAATGTCAAGCTGGTGTGGCGCCATAAGGTCCCATCCTGCCACGCTTGCCACCAGCGGGAAGCAACTAACTCCGGCGAAGGGAGGATAAATGCCGGGTAACGGGTCACCTGCAGCACGGCCCACCAGCATGCCAGCATGGCTGCCAGACTCACAGACACGATCCAGAGGGACCGGGGAAGCCGCATTTTCGGCAGCCGCGCCGTGAGATAGGAATTAGTCTCGCGTTCGACACTGCTTGCTATATTTGCCATAATTTCATCCTATCCTCTCAGCGATTACTGGTTTTTGAAACAGATGCACACTCTCAAAGCTTCGCAGATCCGATAGAGCAAAAATAAAAACCCCGAAGCATAATGGGCTTCGGGGCGATGAGAATATAGGCAGACGGGCATGTCTCCCGCAGGGACATGCGCCATTCCTACTCTATCCTGACAGACGCCCCTTCGAGAAATCTTACGAGATGGCAGTTCAAAACATATGGGGCACCTGGCGCGCCTGTTCCATTGGTTTGAACCATGCCGTCCCGCAGATCTCTGTAAGGGAGATGCTGCAGGTTCCTTCTTTCATCCGGACTATACCGTCGGCTCCGGTTTCTCACCGGATCGTGCCTTGCGGCTCGTGGGCTCAACTCTATAGGCTTTCCTGGTTGGATTGCCTTTAGAGATATACCACCGATCGGGAATTGGCGCTGGAAATTCCCGGGCGCCTCACCCTGCCCCGAAGGATATGTATACAATTATTATTTGTATTATAGCGTTTGTTAAGAGATCTTGTCAAGTAGTTTGCTTGATAGGCTTGATAGCTTGATAGAATATTCTTATTGTCTTGATGCGCTGTGCCAAATGTCTTATAATGGATCTAGTCTCATTAATGTATAAAATTCTTTCTGTGAAACCACTAGGCCGGCTAATAAAGGAGTAACCTCCATGGATAAAATCTGGCTGAAGAACTACGGGTCAGGAGTGGCAGATCATATCGACTACTCGGAGGTCCCGTTAGCAAAACTTCTGGAGGATACCCCGCGGGACTTTGGCAACTAGATGGCTACGCTAACGGATGCGCAAATGTCCTTAGGCCAACCTCTGGCCTTGGAATTTCACCCGGCTACGCCTGATCGTTGGGAGGATATTGAAGCCCTTTTCGGCAAGCGCGGCGCCTGCGGTGGTTGCTGGTGTATGTGGTGGAAGTTGAAACGCGCGGAATTCGACCGCCAGAAGGGAGAAGGTAACCGGCAGGCTTTGCGCTTTCTTGTCCAGAGCGGCGAAGTGCCCGGTATTCTGGCCTATGCTGCTGGGAGGCCGGTGGCCTGGTGTGCCGTGGCGCCGCGGGAGAACTACCCGGCCCTGGAGCGCTCCCGCTCGCTGAAACGCGTCGATGACCAACCCGTCTGGTCGATCTCCTGCCTCTTTATTGCCCGGCCTTACCGGCGCAAAGGCGTGTCGGCGGAATTGATCAAGGCAGCCATTGCCTTCGCCCGGCAGCAGGGCGCCACCATCATCGAAGCCTACCCGGTGGAATCCCAGACCGGGGAAATGCCCGATGCTTTTGCCTGGACCGGCCTGGCCTCCACCTTCCGCAAGCTGGGCTTTGTCGAAGCCGTGCCGCGCTCCCAAAGCCGCAAGATCATGCGCTATACCATCCCAGGATGAGCGCTGCGCAGCCACCCTGAGAGCGTATCCTGAGAGCGTATCCTGAGAGCGTATCCTGGGAGCGCGTCCATCCTGGACGCCCCCGGCTGGGAGAGATGCTCACCGAACGTAATTTTCAGTAGGTGCGGTTTTGAACCGCACATGCGGTTGCTGGAGGATGAAAATCCGGATTATTGCCGTGATTTCGCATGGTTTCTACCGCATGGAATTTGTGAGAGTTCCCAGAGGCGAAACAGTGATATAATAAACCCATCAAACTAAACCCAGCGGGAGTTTTGCCATGCAAGCCATTAACCTGGAGCAGGCCATCCGCTTCTTTGACCCGCGCAAGCCGCTGACCGGGCAGGAGCTGGATTACTGGTTCATCGAACGCCAGGACACCCCGCGCCACCGGCTGGGGGTCTATCTACGCAGCCAGCTCAATCCGGTAAAGGTGCTGCTCATCGGCCCCCGGGGCAGCGGCAAGACTTCGGAGCTCAACAAGCTGGCCGAGACCCTGGTCGGTAGTTTTCATACCATCGGCTTCTCTGTGCTGGACATCACCGGCCGGACCAATCTAGACTATGTGGATTTGATGCTATCGCTGTTGACCCAGGTAACGCGCCGCGCTATCGAGGAGAAACTGCTGCCCCGGCCGTTAGCAAAGCCTTTGCGGGAGGGCCTGGAGGATCTGCGGGATTGGTGGCGGCAACTGGTGGCGGGCCTGGAATTTCAGACGCCGCAGCAAGAAGCCAGTATCCACATACAGTTACCGCTGTTGATCGCCCAGGTGGAGGCAGGCATCAAACAATCGGCCCTGACCCGCCAGGCGCTCAACGAACGCCTGGATCTGCGCATGCCGGAGGTGATCCAGCGGCTGGATTGGGTGGCGGAGCAGGTGGAGCGCCGGGGCCAGCGGCGCCTGCTATTGGTCGTCGAGGGGCTGGATAAGATTGATCTGGAAGCGGCCCAGCGTATTTTTCGAGATCGGGCGGCTACCATTACGGCGCCCCGCATTACCACGATCTTTACCTTCCCCAACTCGCTGCGGTTCTCCGACGATTTTGATACCATCCGGCGCAATTTCGATAAGTCCGAGGTCTTTCCCAATTTTGTACTGCGCCGGTATGACGACCAGCCCGACCTGCACGGCCCGCCCGCTTTGCGCCGATTGGTCCTGGCGCGTCTGGCGGAAAATTTGGTCGACGTGGTTGCCCTGGATGCCATAGTCCAGGCCAGCGGCGGCCAGTTAACCTCTCTCGTCTCTCTGGCGCAAACTGCTGCTCTTGTTGCCCTGACCAGGCATGCATTGGTGGAAAGGATAGAGCTGGCAGATGTAGCCGAGGCGGAAAGTGATCTGCGCAAGAATCTGGTGGGACCTCTGAGCCGCCAGGATTATGATACGCTGCGAGCGCGCCACGCCGACCGGCGCCTGACTAACGAGCCGCAGGAGCGCCGCCTGCTCTACAACAGCACGCTGCTGGAATACAGCAACGGCCAGTCCTGGTGCGATGTCCACCCGGCTCTGTGGCCGTTGCTCTAAGGAGGGCATAGATGGACAAAGCGACCGGGCAAAACCGACCGGGCCGGCCAAGCCCGGTTGCCCCATTACCGTATAGCGCTCCGGCAGGCCAATTGGACCGGCTGGTGACCTTACTGCGCTATGCCAGCGGTGGCACCTGGGCTTTGGCCCTCTACGATGATCCTGCCCTCCAGGAGCAGATCATCAAGTATCTGGAAAAGACCCTGGCGCCTGTGCCGGTGCTGAGCGAACCCCTGGGGTCGGAGCGGGCAGACCCCTTACCGATTCTGCAGACCCTGCCTGAGGGAAAAAGTGGCAGTCCGGTGGTATGCTTTACGCACGTTGAGACTGCATTCCCCAGCCTTTTCGGCTACCTGGATCTGCAACGCGAGACCCTGGCCCTGATGTCTTTCCGCCTGGTATTTTGGGTCACCGATTACGGCTGGCGGAGTCTGGCGGAACGGGCGCCGAACTTCTATTCCCGCTTGAGTAGCATCTTCGATTTTCAGACCGGCATCCAGGCCGGCATAGCTGCCCTGAGGCAGGAATTACCCATGCCGGAAAAGCATGCGCCCGCCGTCACCGGTGAGAAAGCAGCCACCCTGGACCAGGAACGCCGGGAGAAATTGTTGCTGCGCACGGTGCATGACCTGGAATCCCTACCTACCACCAGCCCAGCTACGATTGCCGGCTATCTGGTGGATCTGGGACATCTTTACTATGATACCGGCAGGCACACGGAGGCAGCCGAGGTTCTGCAGAGAGCTGCGACCCTGTACGGCTTGCAGCATCGCGCTGAGGACCAGGCGATGGCTCTTTTCGAGGCAGGACGCGCTTTGATGGCGGATGAGTTCCAGGCGCGCCGGAGCATACCCTTGCTGGAAGAAGCTGTCCGGCTGGCTCAGGCGGCCGGCGGCTGGACCGTAGCCCGGCTGGCGTTACGCGGCCTGGGAGATGTCTACTATAAGCTGGGCAACCTGGCCCAGGCGACCGAATTCTACCGGCAGGCTCAGCAGAGTCAGCCAGACCGGGGGAATCCTTCTCATGAGTGATATACCGTCCCTGCTATTTCTTTTCGCCGCCCCCTTTATCGATGGGCGCGGCGAACCCCCGGTCCGCCTGAGAATCGAGGATGAGGGCCGGGAGATCCTGGCCCGTTTGCGCGAACTCGGCTTATCTCTGGACGTGTACCTGGCGGTGGCCGATGCGCCCGATACCCTTTTGCGCCTGGTAGAGTAGCATGGTTATGATATCTTCCATTTCTCCGGCCACGGCAATGCCTGCGTCCTGGCCTTTGAAGATGGCCACGGGGGGATCTATCCCCTCGACGACCTGTAATTGGAGCGGCTGATGGCTGGGGGCCGGCAGCCGTTCCGCCTGGCTTTCTTGAGCGCCTGCCATTCTGCGTCCCTGGCTCCCGCCGTCTTGCAGGCGGGTGTCTCCCACCTGGTAGCCATTGATTACCAACAAGCAGTTTATGACGTGGCCACCAGCGCCTTTGCCCGCAACTTCTATCCCTATCTCTTCGCCGGTCACACCGTGCGCCAGGCATTCCAGGCCGGGCTGAACGCTGTATATACGCTGCCGCAACTGAGTAAAGGCACCGCCATGCGCGAAGAGACCAAATTCTTGCTCTTGCCCGAAAATGATCCCGTCCACGACCGGCCGCTCTTCGGCCCGGGCGTGCCGGGGACACTGCGGCTTATCACGGATCTGCCCCCCCCTGAGAGGCGATCCGGAGACCCAGGTAGACTTCGTCGGCCGTCATATCGACCTCTACCGCCTGGTGAACCTGGTATCGGATCATCCTCTCGTGACGGTCACCGGCCTGGGCGGCATCGGCAAGACCTCCCTGGCGTGGGAGGCGCTGCGCTGGCTGCGCGAGCGGCGCCGCTTTGCCGCCTTCGCCTTCGTCCCCCTGGCCGGCCGCGCCACGGTGGCGGAGATCCGCCTGGCTATCGCGCTGGCCCTGGGGCTGCCGCCGGAGCGGGCAGCCGGCGACCGGGAGCTGGCCACAGCCCTGGCCGGGCAGCGCCTGCTGCTGGTCCTGGATGACCTGGACGAAGCCGTGGCGCAGCACCGGCGGGAGGTACAACAGTTTTTGGGCCATCTGGTGGCATACACCCGCGATGGCCTGGAGCGCCCCTATTTTCTGGTAACCACCCGTACCCGCCCCGGCGCCGACACGCCGGACCAGGTGCTGGAACTCCACCGCCTGGAACCCCTGGGGCCTGCTGCCGCCGGCCTCTTTTTCCGGCGGGCGCGGGACCGGGGCGCGGGTTGGGCGGAAGCGGAACTGGCCCTGCTGGCGGAGTTGCTGGCTGGGCACGCCGCCGGAAAACTGGCCTCCGCGGAATTCACGGCCCTATTGCCACTCCAGGCGCCGCAGGTGGTGCGGGCGCTGCGCTTAATGGCACTAAGATTTGGTTGGTTCGAGTAGTTGTTTGAGGAGAGCCTGGCGGGCAGCCTGGCGCGATCCCTTCAAGGGCGGGTAGGGTCTCGGGCGCTGGCGCACCGCGCGCGGCTCAAGACGCCATGGCTGGCGGGCCGTCAAGA
>SHYO01000070.1 GCA_009692745.1 Chloroflexota bacterium | reverse complement strand
GCGGTTGGTGGCGTGGTGGCAAGAACAGATAGAGGGACCAATCCGCCGGATACGCCTACCACGCTTCGCGACGCTGCTCAACAACGATCCAACTGCCGGCTTGCTTGGCGCAGGTTAGCACAGCCAGGTGAATTCGCCAGCAAAGTCATACCAAAGAGAGCGGGCATCGATGCCCCAGAGGCGGATGGCGCAGGCGACGCATAGAATTAGCAAGAATCCGGCATATTTCCGCAAAATTAATTCCTAAGGGCCGCCACAATAGGGCGGAAAAAATTGTAGGTGCGGTTGAAAACCGCACGTTTTGGTGCGACAATCGCAAGGAAAGCGTGCGGTTACAAACCGCACCTACCATAGCTCTCTATGGCAGGATGGCAACCTGCATATTGCCTTCCGCGGGCAGGCTGATGTAGGCCGGGTTGAGCCGGTCGACTAATTCGACGCGGGCGGCGCGGGTAATGCTCATCAGGTCGGTGGTTGCCGCCTGGAGCGTCTCGTGCAGGGAGGGCGTTGGCGGGGCCAGTTGCAGGCAGGCCAGCTCCGTACCCAATGAGATATTCGCTTCACTTTTGTAGCGCCGCACTGCGGTAGCGATGTTGACGAGCGCCTCGCCCACGCTCTCCGCGTCAGCCTGCTCCAGGGAAACATCCGCGACCGGTCAGCGGGAGGTGTGGAGGGAGATAGGCGCAGTGGCGCTGGCGGTGGCCGTACCCGGCGCGGGCGCAAAAAGCCCCTGGTAGATCGCTTCGGTGACGTGGGGCAGCAATGGCGCGAAGAGCTTCACTGTGGTTTCCAGCACCTGGTGGATGGTATATAAAGCGCCCTCGTGGTACGCGCGGGCGGGATCGTAGAGGCGCTGCTTCGCCATTTCCAGGTAGTTGTCGGCCAGGTCGCGCCAGAAGAAGGCTTCGATGTCGCTCTTGGCGGCGGCGTAGTCGTACCCCTGGAACAGCTCCGTCACGCGCCGCACCAGGCGCTGTATATTTGACAGAATCCAGCGGTCGGCCGGGGAGAGTTGCGGCGGCTGCGGCGGCCGGGTGTAGTCTTGCAGGAAGCGCTCGCAGAAGCGCGCCACGTTCCATAACTTGGTTACCAGCTTGCCGCCGATCTGCACCTTCTCCTCGCTGATCACGGCATCTTTACCGAAGCTGGTGCTGGCGGCCCAGTAGCGCAGCGCATCCGCCGAATAGCGCTCGATCATCGCCAGGGGAGCCACCGGCCCGCCGCCGCGGCTTTTGCTGATCTTGCCCATGCCCTCCGGCGCCAGGGCCCAGCCGGAGATGGCGATGTCCTTCCAGGGGACGGCGCCGAAATGGTGGAACGATTTGACGATGGTATAGAAGGCCCAGGTGCGGATGATCTCGTGGGCCTGGGGGCGCAGCGAGAACGGGAAAACCTGGCCGTACAGCTCCGGGTCCGCCAGCCAGCGCCCGACGATCTGCGGCGTCAGGGAAGAGGTGGCCCAGGTGTCCATCACATCCTGTTCCGGCGTAAAGGATGTGCTGCCGCAGGTGCAGGGCTGGTCCGGCGCCTCGTAGGTCGGGTCAACCGGCAACTGAGCAGCATCAGCCACGGTGACTTCGCCACATTGGTTACAGTACCAGACGGGGAAGGTAACGCCGAAGTACCGTTGGCGCGAGATGCACCAATCCCAGCGCAGGTTTTCGACCCATTCGCGGTAGCGCGCCTGCATATGCTCCGGGTGCCAGGTGACCTGCGCGCCGGCCGCCAGGAAAGCCTCCTTGAAGTCCAGCACGCGGACAAACCACTGGTCGGCCACGATATATTCTACCGGCGTGTCGCAGCGCTCATGGACGCGCACCGTTTGGGGTGTGGAGCGCCGCTCCAGCACCAACTCCTGGCCGGCCAGGGCCGCCACGACGCGGCGGCGGGCCTCTGCTACCGGCAGCCCGGCGAGCAGCCCGGCGCCTTCGGTTAGGCGCCCATCCCGGCCGATGATGGCTCTTAACGGCAGGTGGTGCTCGTACCACCATTCTACGTCGGTGGTATCGCCGAAGGTGCAGCACATGACCGCCCCCGTGCCCTTTGCCGGGTCGGCGCGCGCGTCCTCCAGGATTGGGACTTCCAGCCCGAAAAGCGGCACCTGCACCTGTCGTCCTACCAGGTGGCGGAAGCGCGCATCGCCGGGGTGGACAAAGACTGCTACACAGGCGGGCAGCAGCTCCGGCCGGGTGGTGGCTATCGGTACTATCTCCCCGTCTCCCCGGAGGCGGAAGGGTAGCGTGACGAACTCGCTCTCGCGGTCCAGGTCGTTGACTTCCGCCTGGGCGATGGCGGTGCGGCACTCCGGGCACCAAATGGCCGGCGCCTGACGGCGGTAGACCAGTCCCTTGTGGTAGAGATCGAGGAAGGAGAGCTGGGAGGTGCGGCGGGAGAGGGTATCGATGGTGCGGTAGCTGTAGCGCCAGTCGATGGAGAGGCCCAGCCTCTGCCACAGGGCCTGGTACTCTTTCTCGGCCTCTTCGCTGACCTGCAGGCATTTTTCGATAAATGCCTGGCGCCCTACCTGCGTGGCGGTGATGCCCAACTGCCGTTCTACCAGGCGCTCGGTGGGCAGCCCGTTGTCGTCATAGCCCATAGGATAGAAAACGTTATATCCGCGCATACGCCAGAAGCGGGCCATGAAATCCGTCTGGCTGTAGGAGTATACGTGGCCCAGGTGCAGGAAGCCCGAAACCGTCGGCGGCGGGGTGTCAATGGCGTAGACTTTGGGTGCGCCCGGCGTGAAATGGTAGACGCCCTCGTCCAACCATGCCTGTTGCAACCGGGTTTCGGCGGTGTGTGGGTCGAAGTTTTTTGCTAATCCCATGATGCTCCTCCCTTGCCAATAAAAAAGCCCTGCCGTCCTGTGAGGACTTTGCTGGCGAATCCCGTTTTCCGTAGATAGGGTACCGGATTTCGCCGGAGGTTACGCTTAGTAGTGACGTTCTCCACTCCGATTTTCGAAAATTTTCGGCTCCAAAAACAGGTGTTTTGAATTCGCCAGCAGAATCCTGTGAGGACGAAAGGGCTCAATCAGCGACTTCCGCGGTACCAACTCACTTCGCCGGGAAGATTTCCGGCGCTCTCCCATCCCTGATGTGTCAGCAGGGATTCGCTATATCGGGCTAACCCGCGCCGGTCTAGTCTCCGTTGCTGTTAAGCACAAAACGTGCGGTTAAAAACCGCACCTACTGGCTGCAAAGCAGCGCCGGATTTCTTCGGCAAACAATCCAGGTCACTTTCAGCGGGCGCTTACCGGGGGGGCTTTCAGCCTCCGGCCACTCCGTCTCTATCGGCAAACCGGCCGCTTACTTTTCCTGGAGAAACACGGTTTAGATTATACCGGGAATTATAACGAAGTTGGGTGGTGGTGTCAATTTGTAACTGGTAAGAATCTCGGTTAAGAACCCTACTATCCCCGCAGCGAATTGTAGAACTCGACCTGCCAGCGCCATTCTTTGCGGTCCTCGGCGTGCCACCAGGATAGCAGGGTGCCCACTTCGCCGCCGGGCAGCATGACTAACAAGCCCAGGTGCTCTGGTGCGGGCCAGATGTCGGTACGGGTGACCTAGTCGCCCTGGCGCTGCAGCAGGCAGATCGGCGACTCCAGGGTGCGCTGCAGGTCCTGGCCGAAGGCCAGGCGCTTACCGGCCTGGTTGCTAACCTCCACCGTCAGAACGGGCGGCGCTGAATGCAGCAGCAGATTTTCCGCAGGGGCGATCAGGCCTCTGCCCAGCAGCAGGCCGGTGGCGGCGGCCTGGGGATACCATACCGTCCAATATTCCAGGGATTGTGGTTGGGCCATGTGCCTGACCTCTCATCTTCAGGTCTACGGTTGATGTTATGCTATTATTGTATCTTGTCAGACCGGATTCTGCAATTTTTGGCAGATGATTGGTGAGCAGGAGGTGTGTAATCGCGGGTGAGACCGCAAATCGTATTTATAGAGGCAGCCAAAAGATCCTATTAATCCATTCATCTGCTTCGGATGCAGCCCAAATGAGTAATAGATCCTCAATTGCCTCAGCTAGGAATAGTTTTCGTGAAAGGATCAAAACACCAGGGCTTGTCTCAGTCATGATGAATTCCGCAAAATGACCCGGCATGGTTTTTCGGTCATGCGTTACGAGCACCCGCCCCCCCTTTGCAGCGATAGCCAATACTGCCTGATCTGGTAGTCCGGGGAGATTTGCAGCTTCTGCAGTTTCAAAATCAATACTGGGTTCGCGCCGTAAAATGCCTTTAACGATATCAAAATTCAGATTTGCGTCGGCCTGGAAACGAACATTCATTCCTTGGCCAATAGCTTCTGGCGGCGTGCTGCCTGGAGCTTCTCGACCATCTTGGCGTTAGCGCGGTGGTTAGCTTCCCGGAAGGCTTCAAATTCAGCTTCCCCTTGCTTTAAATAGGCGTCTATCTCAACGCGGTGGCCAAGATAATAGGTAATCGCGCCATAAATCTGCTCTAATGTCAAGGTGGGAAAGCAGTCCGTCATAATGGTTTCCGGCGAGAATCCATCCAGGAAGGAGTATACGACGGAATCGAGCGAAACCCTGGTGCCCGCCACCCAGTAGCCCTCATCGTGAAATTCCACATACTGCTTTTCCATGCTGCCCCTCTTCTCCTGCCACGGTATACTTCCGGGATTGGCAAGATCTAAGCGATCCGCATTCGATACCGAATATTATAATCTTTCTCCCCCTCTTTGCCCAATGATAAGCACCAAGGAGGATTGTACAAAGCCTGCGACTTGAGCTATCTTATCCCCGTCAAAATGATTTCTTCTTCCACAAGGGAGTTCGCCAATGATTGTCAGTGCTGGAAAATTCAGTTATCGCGTGATTGAGGATTGGGGGCAGGGGCCGGAGGGGACGACGATAGATGGGCATACCGCCGGTTTCGCTTTCGGCACCGAGGGCCAGGTGTACGTCTCTCGTTACAACAGCGGTACGCGGCGGATACTTGTCTTTGACACCGCTGGCCGCTTTATCAGAGAGTGGGGCAAAGATGTGGTTCTGGAAACGCACTATCTTGGGGTTGGACCGGATGGTATGGTGTTTTCCCCTGATCCGCGGGATCACACCGTGCGCAAATTTACCCCGGAAGGGGAGTTGCTCATGACCCTGGGGACCGCCAACCAGGTAGGGGAACCCGGCATGCCGTTCAACGGTCCGACCAAGGTGGTGGTGACCGCTGCGGGAGATTTCTTTGTTTCGGATGGCTACAATCAGAATCGGATTCACCGGTACTCGCCGGATGGCAAGCTGCTCTACTCCTGGGGCGAAGCCGGCAGCGAGCCGGGCCAGCTCAACCAGCCGCACGGTATGTGCCTGGACCCGTGGGGGCGCATTATGGTGGCGGACCGGATGAACCACCGGGTGCAGATATTTACCCAGCAAGGGAAGTTTCTGGAGCAGTGGGATACCGCCGGGCTGGCACTGCCGCACGATATGTGCGTCGACCAGGATAACATCGTCTACGTAAACGACGGGAATATGGTGCCCCACGAGGGGCGCATCAATATTTTCACGCTGGAAGGGGAATTGTTAGGCCGCCTGGCGGTGAATGACTATACACCGCCCGTCAGCTCCTGGATGCATGGTATCAATGTGGACGCCGATAGGAATTTGTACATCACGGATCTGGCCGGGGTGCATAAATTAGAGCGCGTATAGTTTTCCTTATTCCCAGCGGAAGAAGCTGCCCGCAATATAGAAACGGCCGAACATATTGAAGTAGTAGGCTACCAGGATACGGCCATCGGGCAGGAGGGCGGCGCTGGGATAGCCAATATCTACATTGGGAAAATCGTCGCGGATCACGCGGTAGTGCTGCATGTCCCAGCTTGCGCCATTGTCATGGCTCGCCACGGCATATAAGCCGGCTGGATCCTGGCGCGTGCCGTAGATACAGAGGATGTCGCCGGAAGGCAGTTCCTGCATGACGCAGGGGTGGTTGAGCCCGGGCACGTTGGTGTGTACCGGTGTACTCCAGGTTTGGCCGCTGTCGTCCGAGTTGCATTGAATATGACCACCGCTCTTCTGGGTGCGGTTCATCACGATTAGCCGCCCGGTGCGGGTCAAGACCATGGCCGGCTCGCACGGGCTGTGGCCAGGTACAGTAGCGATGGTGGACAGGTAACGCCAGTGATGCCCCTGGTCATCCGAGGCATATACTGACGAGACGGTATCCCGCGACCCCACTTGCGGGTTGCCATAGACGGGCATGAGCAAGCGGCCGTTTGGTAACTCAATGATCTTTTCGCTCACGTCCACGCGTTTGAAAGGAGAGGGGTCCATCGCCGTCTCCGGAAACGTCCAGGTCTGGCCGTTATCGGTCGAGCGGCCAACGTAGATGCCATGCGGCCGGCCGCGATAACCCGGGTTTACGAGGGGCAGGGTATAGCGGTCCTCGCCATCGTAGCTGTCATCGGCGTAGACGCTGACCAGCAGCGTGCCGTTGCGAAGCTGCGTCAGGTTTATCTCGCGCTCATCGGTATACGGTGTTTCCCGTAAGACCTGATATTCGCCCCAGGTCTTGCCGCCATCCCGTGAGCGCACGGTGACCAGCTTGCCATCCGCAGAGATATGCTCGCTGCCGTCGCGGAAGGCCACCAAAATATCTCCGTTCTGTAACAGTTGTAAATCGGTATCATGCACATGGGCGCGGCCATTGGTGTAAATAATGACCTCTTCTGTGGGCAGTTGCGCCGGCAGCAACTGCGGGTAAGCGCGCCGCGCTAGAATGCCCACCGTGCGCTTCAGATGTATGATCTCTTGCTGTAGCTGGGCGATCTGTTCCGCATTGGTCTGCGGGCTGATTTCCAGCACATTTGGTATCTGGCGAATGGCGAACCAGTTTACCGTATCGGTGCGCAGCGGCTCCAATGCCACGCGCACTTCCACCGGCTGCCCCGCCCGCAACCGCGATGCCGGCACGGCCAACCGGTACAGTCCGCCACAGCCACTGGCTTCGAATTGGCGGTGGTAATTATCTGCTGTAGTGTGTACCTGGCGCGGCTCAAATGTTAAGGCGAACTCTCCCTGCTCCCAGGTAGACAGCAGCCGCTGGCCCAAATCAAACGTCAAAGCGTAGGCGCCATCCACATACAATTTCGCCTGGTTCGGGGGATAGAGGCCCTCCGGCAGATTCGCGCTCTCGCCGATAAACGTAAAGGTGGTATCGCGCGCCTCCGGCAGGGGAGCGGTCAGCCATGCCACATCCGGTACGGTGCCGTTGGGCGCCAACCACCATTCCCTGGTCCAGGCCGCTTCGCTGGAGCCGCGAAAATCAGGCGCCAACGGATTGGTGGTATTCCAGGACAAGACCGCCTTCCCTGAGGCTGAGACAAGCTGCGCATACCCTTCGACTTGCTGGTGTGTATCGAAATCTACGATAGCCATGCGTTCCGCTCGACCTCCAATTTCATGTGATAGTGTTTAGATACGAACCTCTTGCCGTACACCGCGCACGTTCATCTCAAAATCCAACCCCTCGATGGGGGGGCGGCTGTAATACCAGTGGACGCCCTGGATGGCGGATTGCTGCATGGGCGCCAGGATTTCGGATACCAGATAGGTATCCAACCCGTGGATGGTATAGACGTTGGCTACCGTGACGGCAGACCAGGTGACGCCCAGTCCCAGCAGGCGGGATTGCATCGTACGCATGACGAAAGCAGCTTTTTCTTGCAGCGCCTCAGGGGAAGTTTCGCCGGGGCGGATTATGCCCTGGGGACCCGGCTTATCTCCCCGTATATCTCCCGCCCCGGCAACGACGAAGGTCTGCTCCAACCCCCCCTCAGTGGGCTGGGTATAGGAGAAGGCGAAGAGCGAGGGTTCGGCCGGAGGGCGAAATCCCGGCGCCACATTCGTGCGGGCGATGGGGTTGCGCCCGGCTACCAGGATATCCCGTTCGACCAACAGTTTTACATAACCTTCGTTAAAGGCATCGAACCCGGCGAAGCTCCAGGGCTGCGGCGCGCGCAGCTCCATGGCGCACAGGGCCGCCGGGGTTAACCCACGCGCCGCGAGAAAGTTGTCGACGATCCCAAAGCCTTGCAGCAGGGGTTGGGGCGCCTGGAGGGTTACATGGACGATTTCGTAGCCGGGCATGGCGATTACGCCGGAAGAAAACGGGGCTATCCCTGTTAGAAAACGGTAGTTTCCCTTTGGATTGTCATGCAGTTCCATTGTGCTTCATCCATTCTTGCGCTTGCGTTCCCGTTCCCGCAGCTCCACGCGGCGGATCTTGCCGCTGATGGTTTTGGGCAGTTCCGGGACAAATTCGACCTCCCGCGGATATTTATAGGGCGCGGTGGTAGTTTTGACATGTTCTTGCAGCGCGGCGACCAGGTCCGGTGAAGGCTGGTGGCCGGGAGCCAGGATGACGAAGGCTTTGACGATTTCGCCGCGGAGTTGATCCGGGCTGGCGACCACGGCGGCCTCTGCCACGGCAGGATGCTCCACCAGGGCGCTTTCCACCTCGAAGGGGCCGATGCGGTAGCTGGCGCTGATGATCACATCATCGGCGCGCCCTACAAACCAGAAGTAGCCATCTGCGTCCATGATAGCCCGGTCGCCGGTGATGTACCAATCACCCCGGAACGAGGCTTTGGTGGCTTCCGGGTTGCCCCAGTACTCTTGGAAAAGGCCGAGGGGGCGTTGCGGCACCACCTTGACGGCGATATCACCCTCTTTGCCGGGGGGCAAGACCGTACCGTTCTCATCAATCACCGCAATCTCGAAACCGGGGGCGGGCTTGCCCATCGAGCCGGGTTTGACCGGCAGCGGCGGGAAATTCCCCACCAACAAGACGGTTTCCGATTGGCCGTAGCCGTCGGCGATGGTGATGCCGGTAGCTTCGTGCCAGGTCTTGATTACCTCCGGGTTGAGCGGCTCGCCGGCGCCGGTGCAGTGGCGCAGATGGGAGAGGGTATAGGCGTGCAAATCCTCCAATATCAACATGCGGTAGATGGTGGGAGGGGCGCAGAAAGTGGTAATCGGGTATTTTTGCAGCAGGTCCAGCGTCTCGGTGGCGCTGAATTTGCCCCGGCCGTCGTAGGTGAAGAGGGCAGCACCCATATTCCAGGGACCGTACAGGTTGCTCCAGGCGGCTTTGGCCCAACCGGTTTCTGACATATTCCAGTGCAGGTCGGTAGGGCGCAGATCCAGCCAGTATTTACCGGTGATGGTATGCGCCAGGGGATAGGAATGGGTATGCAGGGCCATCTTAGGGTAGCCCACCGTGCCGGAGGTGAAGTAGATCATGCAGGGGGCGGTTTTGGGCGTCGCCAGTCGGGGGCGCTCCGCACCGGCTTTGCTCACGAGCGCTTCAAAATTGATCCAGCCCGGCCTATCGCCGCCCACCACAATGCGGATCTGCAAGGACGGGCATTGCTCCTGGACTTCGTCGAACTTGGGCGCATTGGCTATGTCGGTGATCACCACGCGGGCTTTTACCAGGTTGGTGCGGTAGATGATATCTTTAGGCGTCAGCAAGACCGTGCCGGGCATGGATACGGCCCCGGCCTTCATGATGCCTAACACCGACTCCCACCATTCTACCAGGCGTGGCAACATGATAAACACCGGGTCGCCGCGCTTGACTCCCAACTGCTGCAGAGCGTTGGCCATTTGATTCGAGCGGCGGCGGAACTCCTCAAACGTGACATTCCGCTCGTGGCCGGGCTTGTCGAGCCAGAGCATAGCCAACTTCTGCGGGTCTGCGGCCCAGGGGTCGAATACGTCATAGGCCCAGTTGAAATCCTCCGGCACCGTCAGATTAAAATTCTTGCGTTCCTGTTCGTAATCCAGCATATTGTGTTCGTTTGCCTGCGCCTGCGCCATCGTGTGCCTCCTGTCCTGGTTAACAGACAATATAGACGTTTCCAAAAAACTGCCACAGAGCCTCAGAGACCACAGAGAATATAGAAAAAAGACTTTTAAGCGCGTACTCCGCAGGACTGGGTGTGTAATTGCGCGATCATGTCGTGTCGAGAATCGTGCGGTTACAAACGTGCGGTTGGAAACCGCACCTACAAAATTCGGTGTTCCAGCAGGCCGCTAGGCTGAAGCCATACGCTAAGAGAGCCAAGCTCTGCGAGCTAAAAATCGTATGTATGGTAGTATCCCCAGCCCGTAGGGCTTCGCTTTCTCAGCGCGGGGGTTCAGCCCCGCGCTCTAGGGCGACGAAAACGTTGAATGCCGGATGCGCCACGTCTCACACAACATCGCCCCGCCCCCAGCGCGCTCCGCTGGGGGCGTTAGATGACCTTTAATGTTTCCCCCCGGCCGAGGAACCGGAAGCGTACCACTGCTGCTGCTCCGCGCCTACGGCCTGGCCTGTCGTTACCGTGTGAATCAGCAGCCGGTCTTGCTGGCTCTGGCGCACTTGTTTCTCCAACTCAAATGGGTCCCAGTGGGCCAGGAGCTGCCGGATCAGCTCTTCAACCACGGCAGCATGCGCGCCATCCTGCCCCAGGTCGTGAAATTCGCCGGGATCGGCGGCGAGGTCGTACAGTTCCGGCGGATCTCCCAGGCTGTAGTTCAGCTTGTACCGCCCCTGACGGAGCATTGCCATCGGTCCGGCAACGCCATGCGCCAGGTATTCAGCAAAAGCCGTATCCTTCCATCCGTCGCTCTGCCCGCGCAGCAGGGGCCAGAGGCTGTCGCCATCCAGCGGGCCAACCTGCGGCGCGCCCGTGATGTCCAGCACCGTAGCAACTAGATCTACCAGGGAGACTGTTTGGGGTATGTGTCCTGCCGGTAAGTGACCGGGCCAGGAGACGGTCAGGGGGACGCGCACGGATTGCTCGTAGAAATTCGACTTGCGCCACATACCATGTTCCCCGGCCATCTCCCCGTGGTCACTCGTATAGATTACCAGGGTGTTTTCCCGTTGGCCGGTCTCGGCCAATGCTGCCAGCAAGCGCCCAACCTTATCATCCATATAGGTAATCAAGCCGTAGTAGCCCACCCGGCCCCGCCGCACCAGCTCCTCGGAGAAATCACCATAGCCGAACATTCGGCTCATGCGGCGGTAAACCGGGTGTCGCTGCTCCAGGTGGCCGGGTGGGATATGGGGTAAATCGACTTCGGCCGGTGGATAGAGATCCCAATATTTTTGGGGTACCACGAAGGGGAAATGGGGTGCAATAAAGGAAACGTTCAGTACCCAGGGCTGCTCGCGCCGCGCCGGGTCGCGCAGATAGGCCAGGGCGGCGGCCTCCGCCAGGTCGTCCACCTCAATCTCGGCGGTGGCGCCGGGCCCCGCCTGCGCCAGGGAAGGCCAGGGATGCGGCGCGGTGGCGATGCCCTCTTCCCAGGCGAAGAGGGGATGGTGGCTTTCGCCGTGCAGGTCCCGCGCCAGTTGGGCGCGAAAGCCATGTAGCTTATCGGGGCCGATAAAGTGCTGTTTCCCGGCTAATATGGCATCATAGCCCGCCGCGCGGACCAGGTGGGCCCAGGTGACGGCGTCGGAGGGCAGGCGCGTGCCGTTGTCCCACGCGCCAATGTGGTGGACATAGCGTCCGGTCATAAAGGACATACGCGAGGGGACGCAGAGCGGCGTATTGCAATAGGCTCGTTCGAAAACCACGCCCTCCTGGGCCAGCCGGTCGAGGTGGGGGGTTTTGACGACGGGATGGCCGGAGTGTCCGGTGAACATGGGGGCATGTTCATCGGACATAATGATCAGGATATTCGGTCGTTGCGTTTGCGGGTCAGGCATCCGCCAGGCTCCTTTTGGCAGGCTGTCGCTATTCGCCGGTTTCGTGGGCGCGGACCTGGATGCCGGCCATGTCTTCGATCAACGTGATCAGGGCGGAATGGTCCAGGTCGCCGCGATCCATGGTGATCAGGGCATTCATGAACTCCCGCACCAGGCTGGTGGCGGGTAGGGGCACCCCATACGCGGCGCCGGTTTGCATGGCGATGCTCAGGTCCTTGTGGTGCAGACGGACGCGGAAGCCGGGTTGGAAAGTATGGCTCAAGTAATTGGGACCGCGCAGCTCTAATACGCCGCAACGCGCCAACCCACCGCTGAGGGCTTGAATAATCTTGGCGGGATCGACGCCAGCTTTGGCGCCCAAGGTCAAGGCTTCGGCCACGCCTTGCAAGGTAACACCCACCACGATTTGATTGCAAGCCTTGGTTACCTGGCCGGCGCCTGCTTCACCCATGTAGACGATGTTCTTGCCCATCACCTGGAAGATCGGCAGGCATTGGTCGAAGATTTCGCGTTTGCCGCCCACCATGATAGAGAGCGTCCCGGAGATAGCGCCTTTGTCCCCGCCGCTGACGGGGGCATCCAACATCTCTATGCCCTGCGCTGCTGCTTTAGCGGCCAGGGCGCGGGCCACGACCGGGGAGATGGTGCTCATATCGATGAGGGTGGTGCCGGCCCTGATCCCTTCTAGCACCCCGTCTTTGCCGGCGACTACCAGATCCACGTCGGGAGAGTCGGGCAGCATGGTGATCACCAGGTCGCTCTTTTGGGCTACTTCCCGGGCGGATGCGGCCCGTGTGGCGCCTAATCCCAGCAATTCTTCCACAGGCCCCAGGACTCGATCATGGACGACGAGGCTGTAACCGGCCTTGACAAGGTTGCGGGCCATCGGCTTGCCCATAATACCCAGACCGATAAATCCGATTGTAGGTTGCATTCGATATCCTCCTCTATTTTAGAATGAAATCATCAGCCGAATTAATCTACGAATAACATGAAGATAAACACAAGAAAAGAATGTATTCTTAGTGCTTCATGTCCTTCGTGAAAGCCTTTAGTTACTTTGCTCCAGGTTGTATGCTTTAGCCAGCAGGTCAACGACATGGTAGACTTGGGCATCGATGCCGGCGCGGCGGCAGCCGATCTGCATCTGTAACATACAGCCGGGGTTGGCCGAAACGATGGCCGTGGCCCCGGTGCGGCGCACATGCTCCATCTTCTCATCCAGGATTTCCATGGAAAGATCGGTCTGGGTGATATTGTAGATACCGGCGCTGCCGCAGCAGCGGTCCGCGCCCGCCATTTCCACCAATTCAAGACCGGGAATGCTTTGTAACAGTTGGCGGGGCTGCAGACGGATATTCTGGCCGTGTACCAGGTGGCAGGGGTCCTGATAGGTGACGCGCATCGGCAGGGCAGCGGTGGGGGCGCGGAAACCGATGTTGGCCAGGAATTCATTTACATCTTTGACTTTGGCCGCAAATGCCTGAGCGCGGGCGACAAAGGCGGGGTCTTCGTGCAACAGATCGCCATACTCCTTTAGCGCGACGCCACACCCGGCGGCATTGATAATCACAGCGTCCACGTTCAGCCGCTCAAAGGCCTGGATATTGCGCCGGGCTACTTCCCGTCCCAGGTCCCGTTCTCCGGCGTGCAAGTCTATAGCGCCGCAACAGGTCTGGGCCGAGGGCACGACGACTTCACAGCCATTTTCGGTGAGCACTTTTACGGTGGCGGCGTTGGAAGGGCCGAAGGCTACCGGCATGATGCAGCCGTTGAAGAGGGCCACTCGATACTGCTTCACGCCCCTGGCAGGATAGACCTGGTCGCGGGCGGGGAAGAAATCGCCCTTTAATGTCGGCATCATCGGCTCCAGCCTGGCGAGCCTTCCCGGTAAGAAGCGGGCGAAGGCACGCAGGCCGCTGATTTGGTAGAGGCGCATCAACCCGGCCAACAGACGGATGCGGGCCGGATAGGGGAAGAGCTGGGCAAAGATGAGAAAGCGCAGCAGCCGTTCCCCCCAAGGTTGGGAGCGCCTGGCTTCAATCTGGCCGCGGGCTGCCTCCACCAGGGAGCCATAATGCAGGTGAGCCGGGCAGGCGGTCTCACAGGCGCGGCAGGCCAGGCAAACGTACATATGCTCGGCGAAATCTTCATCTACTAGCGCGCGGCCCTCGGCTACGGCGCGCATTTGGTAGATGCGGCCGCGCGGGGAATCGGCTTCCAACCCCAGCACCCGGTATGTAGGGCAAAACTGCAGGCACATGCCACAGTGGGTACAGCGGGTCATTTCGTCATAATCCGGGCGATCTACGCCCGCGAGGAAGTTACTCTGGCCGATCTCGCCTTTCAGCACCGGCATCATTATTTCGCGTTCAGATATCATACGGGTATTTATCCTTCAGGTGGGAGCGTTTATGCTTATAGAGAAATCAGTTAGAGTCCAGACTACTTAGGCGGACAATTTAGCAAATTGTCCAACATAATCAGTCCAGATTTTCATTGTGTCATCTATTAGGACCGGCCCAGCTCTTTGACACCGAATTTGACGCACTGTCTGCTCTAAGTTTACTCTATTTATCGCCAAGTGGGTAACGCCGGTGGCTGTAAAGGCGGAGTTGGAGGCGATTCCTCCTGCCTATCGGACGGTTGATCACTTTTTGAGGGTGGTAGTCTAGCCCCTTGTGCGGGGGGACGGGCACAAGGCCCTATACTACATGTCAACTCACGAGTGACAGTCCAGTAGTTGGTGAGGGGGCTAGAGGCGCCCAGGTGGGCGTATGCAACTTCGCCGCCCGGCAGCCACAAGTATGCGCCCACCGTGGTATCCTGCGCGATAGCGCGGAACATGACGAGTCCGGGGATGGCTAGTTGGCGGGCAAAAGCCTCGTAGGAGAAGGCTTTAATACCCTGGAGATGGTGTCTTTCAACCAGGGAGTGATAGAGCTGGCACCAGTCATCCAAGAATTGCAAGGGTTGAGAGCATACTTCAACGCGGACGTCCTTTAAGGCCCTGCGAGCACAGTAGCGGTGATGACTGGATACGGATGTAGTCGAGTTTTGCCGCAAATCGATCACGAAATGTTCTTTGTAGGGCATGACCACATCCGGAAAACAGTGGTGGAGGTAGGCTTCATCATACTCGCCAAATGGATCAGGAACTAAAGCCAGGCTCACCACATCGGTTTCAATATTCTCCAAATCTGTAGGCAGTTGTGACCAGTTATCACAGCAAAACAGTGGATAGCACCCCATACTATCACGATCTGGGAACCCGGGGATGGGGCGATCTAAAATCCACCCGCCACATCCCGGCAGGTGGTATGGCTGCCCAAATTCGCTGAGGGACCGGGCGTATTCCGGATGGCAATAGCCGTTCATGGCGTAATCTCTCCAGCCTCGCAGCCATGTTTGAGGATCAGCTCCACGACTTTGCTCAGCGTCCATTCCGTTGTGACCATCTCGTAGGCTTTATCGACAATGCGCCGGTTTGCTTCTTCGTGGGAAAGATAGTAACAGATGGTATCTGCCATCTTGGCAATCGGGGTCTCCACCAGGTGCTGGTCCGGCACAAACTGTGTATGGGGGAGGGTTGGCTCCGTGACAATCAGAGCCCGGTTGAGCGCTGCCAGATAGAAACGGAGGGAATTATCATCCCAGGGCTGCCGCAGCAAATTCAAGATCACCTTGGTACGATTGAGCAATGCGGTGCGCTCTGCGCCAAAAACGTACGGATGCTCGATACCGTCAACCATGAAGATCTCAATCCCACGGCGCCGCAACTCGGCACGGATCTGCCGCAAAAGCCGCCCACGGCGGTTGCTGCCAGTTTTCCCGATCCATAATACCGGGATATCGCGAACCAACGCCAGGTCGCCCCCCCACTCCGCGGCAGCCCCCAAATATGTCACGAACGGGTTGAAGCCGCGCTCGCGTAAGTATTGGCCTGTCCAGGGAGAACATACGGCAAGCACCGAGAGCAAGCCCGCACGGCGCAGCCAGTGAAGATCACCATAGTAACGAAGGCGAGAGGCTTTGCTGGTTAACCAATCCAGGCGCGATTTGAGCACCCAGGCTCCATTTTCCCTGCGGTGATAAGCGCCTCGCTCCAACAGCGATCGCGCTGTACCGGCGCAATATAACAACCAATCCGGTAAATCGGGATTCGGCAATTCCTCCCACAGCCATAAGATAAAGACGGGGCGCTGTGCAGCAGGATAAGCCAGTAACTGATTGATCAGGGGCACCCAGCTACGATAAGAGCCATACGCCAGAATTATATCCAGACCTGCTGGCAATTTATCGCTGGCCAGGAATTCTATTACGTGATGGCCCATTTCCCCAGCCACCAGGGAGATCGGGCCGGCAATACCGTCATCTTTTTCCCATTTGACGATGCCAACCTGCAGGGAATACCTAAGCATGAGAGATTTATCCTATGAGCAGCTACTGGCTGAGTATCCGGGTTGCTAATGCGTTTCGGGTGCGGTCTGCTTATAAATCTCCCACGAAGCGGCCTGGATTCAGCAGGCGGTGGGGATCGAACTTATTCTTGAGGGCCACCATCATGGGAAAACTAGAGCTGGTGGGTCCCCAAATATCTGTGGCTTGGCGCAACTGGTCCGTATAGTATTCTATAACGACGGTGCCTTCCCGGCCCGTTATATCCTGGCGTAGAGTATTAATCCAAGGCGCCAGGGAAGCTCCCTGGGTGTGGCCGGCTTGATCAGGAGACTCACCGATCAGATAAAGAATACCGGCTGCCGGGTGTGCTACGGCCTGCAAAGATAGGCCGGCCGCACCGGCCATACGCTGCACCTGAGCGCTGACCTCGGGTAGCTGTTGGGGTGGCAGGGCAATTTTGGCAATCAGGCCAACCTGGCGCGATGGCCCCACCTTCCCCTGAGGCGCGGGAAGATCAGCGATGGCTTGCCACACTGCTGCTTGCGCCGCTGCCGGTACGGTGATCTCGCCAACATAGCCCGGGGACTGGATGAGTTGGCGGGTTTCGCGGACCTGGCGTTCCACTTCCCCGGCTACGCCGCCAAAGCGCAACGCCAACCAGCCTGCCAGAGTGGCGTCACCGGAGGGTAAGGCTGCCGGGAAATCTAAGTGGGACAAAGAGGCAGAGAGAGCCTGGACGGCGTTCGCGTTGCATACTGCTACCGCCACCGGGACCAGGGCAGTGCTCAGCAAGGCTGCTGCCTGGGCGACAGCAGCCGGGAAGCTGTGGTAACTGAAGAGCACAGTTTGGCTGGTTTTGAGCATGGGTTGGAGCTTAAACGTGGCTTCGGTGATCACGCCCAGGGTACCAAAGGAACCTACCATCAGGCGCGGCAGGTCATAGCCGGATACATTTTTGACGACTTTGGCGCCGCCGGTGAAAGCCATACCGTCGCCCTGCACCACCCGGGTACGGATGACCAAGTCTCGCAGCGTGCCGTAGCGATAGCGGTGCGGCCCGCTGATATTGGTGGCGATCAACCCTCCCAGGCTGCTGGCGGCGCCCTGGGGCGGATCGTAAGGCAGCCATTGACGGGCGGATTGCAGCCGAGCCTGTAGAGCGCCCAGGGTACAACCGGCCTGGACGGTAACGGTCAAGTCCGCCGGTTCATACTCTAATATGCGGTCGAGGCGGCGCAGAGATAGGGCTATCTCGCCGCGGCGCGGCGGCAAACCGATGTGTTGCTGATGGCCATATCCCCAGGGAATGACAGCTACCTGCAAATTGTGGGCCAGGGAGAGTATTGCACTGACTTCTTCCTCGGAGGCGGGGGATACAACCCACTGCGGCTCCACCCCCATCACCGTGTAGGGAGCGGTATCTTGGGAGACGTAACCGGCGCCCACAATATCTGCCAGAGCAACCAACTCACGATCCTTAGCTGCCATGCGGGTCATCTCCCAAGTGGCTCAGGTCATGTTCTTCCTTAAGGATATTCGGCAAACGGCGGTGACGTGCTCCTACTTCGTAACAGGCCTTGGCGATGGGCAAGACCTTGGCCGGGTTACAGAGTCCTGTCGGGTTAAAAGCTTCCTTCACCTGGCGTTGGGCGATCAGGTCTTCCGGGCCGAAGAGCAGGGCCATATCCTCGCGCTTCTCGACGCCGATGCCGTGCTCGCCACTGATGGAGCCGCCGGCATCGACGCAGGCCTGGAGGATCTCCGAACCGGCCTTGACAACGGCCCGGATCTGGGCCGGATCGCGTTCATCGAAGAGGATCAGAGGGTGGAGATTGCCATCCCCGGCGTGGAAGACATTGGCGATGCGGAAGCCGTACTTCTGGCTGACTGCGGCGATCTTGCGCAGTACCTCCGGCAGGCGGGTGCGCGGGATGACGCCATCCTGGACGTAGTAGCTGGGAGAGATAGCGCCCATCGCGCCGAAGGCCCCCTTGCGGCCAGACCAGAGCTTTTCGCGCTCCTGCGCGGTTTTGGCTTCGTGGACGGTGCGGGCGTGGTTTTGTTGGCACATGGCTGTGATGTGGGAGAGCTGCTCCGGGATGCCCTCGGCGAAGCCTTCGATGTCAATCAGCAACACAGCCCCGGCATCGGTGGGATAACCGCTGCTGCGCGAAGCTTCGACGGCCTGAATGGCCAGGTTGTCCATCATCTCCAGGGCGGCGGGGATGTAACCGCTGGCGATAATATCTGAAACGGCGTTAGAGGCATCCTCGATAGTTTCGAAGACGGCTAAGACAGTTTTGACCGTTTCCGGCACATGGGTAAGGCGCACCACAACCTGGGTGACGATGCCCATTGTCCCTTCGGAGCCGATGAAAAGGCCCCTTAGATCGTAGCCGGGGACATCCTGGGTGCGACCACCGAGCCAGACGACCTCTCCATCGGGTAAGACCACTTCCAGGCCCAAGACGTGGTTGGCGGTGACGCCGTAGGCCAGGCAATGGGGGCCCCCTGAATTCTCCGCCACGTTGCCGCCGATGGTGCAGGCGCGCTGGCTGGAAGGATCGGGCACGAAATAGTAACCCTGGGATGCGACAGCCTGGGTGATATCCAGGTTGATGACCCCTGGCTGGACAATCGCTTGCAGATTTGGGATATCGAGCTGCAAAATGCGGTTCATACGTGTAAAAACGATGACAATCCCGCCTTCGATGGGTACGGCCCCACCGCTTAACCCCGTACCCGCGCCACGGGGCATAAAAGGGATGTTGGCGCGGTTTGCCAGGCGTACCACAGCCTGCACGTCTGCCGTGGTGCGGGGGAAGACCACAAAGTCGGGTTTGGCGCGATCGAGCGCACCGTCATATTCGTATAGCAAGACATCCTCCGGCCGGTGGAGGACGCCGCGCGGGCTGAGTAGGGCTTGCAATTCTAATAATATTTGGCTTATGTCCATAGCGACCTGATTTCACTGGAAATGATGCGCTGGCACCAAGCGAGTACTCTCGCACGGGATGCAGGTTGGCGCCAAGATTTGATCCGGTGGAGGAATGTAAATCTTTATTACTGATTCGTTGGGTAATTATAACGCTGTCTGCCCTCAGGCTCAAGTCATACGCTATATTGTGTCGTCTATAGCTTAGTGGTTTTGAGCATCGATTATATGAAGATTTTTTCTCCGGGCGAATAGAGGAGATTTGCTAACGGTTGGCAGCAGATAGAAGATCTTATTGCTTGACAGCCAGGGAGGAACCGTGTTAGGATCTGGCAGTTTCCCGCGAAAACCATATCATAAAGGAAAAATCATGGATGAGAAAACCACTATTTATGGCGATTTTATCAATTTCCTGAGCCCTGAGAGCAAGTGGATGACCGGCATATTCCCTATGCCCGATGGGTCAGTGTGGCGTATGCAGGAGCCGAACGCGGTGGTCGTCGTGCAGGATGGGCGGCTGCGCGTCAAAATAGGTCCACTGACACGGTATCACGATCAGTTCCAGATCCTGGATAATGCCAAGAACCACATCTGGTCGAAGGAGCGGATCACGCCGCCTGAACATGGGCAGATCAGCTTCGAGTGGGATATGCGCGCTTCGGTGCTAGGTGCGGCGCCGGGAGATGTCTATGACGGTTTTGTCTCTTTCCATCTGCTGAACTTTGGCCTGGGCACAGCCTTTAACTTCTTTATCAGCAATGAAAAAGCCGCCACGGTCTACGCCCGGCTACCCTTCCCGGGCGTGCCGCCGCCGCCGGATGACGGGCAACGCTACTTTTGCATCTTCAAGGAGTTCGCCCTACCCCGTCCCGAAGATTGGCACCACTACCAAATCGTGCATAACACCGTTGAAAACACGCTGCGCTGGCTGGTAGATGGCCAGGAGGTCAATTTCCAGACAGGTGCGCCGCGTGTGAACTCATACCTGATGGCCTTAGGATTGATGACTGAGAAGGATATCAGGGGGGGCAAGAGCATCTCTAATCATGGGCAGGCAATCACCGGCGAGTGGTCACCGATTACGATCACGGTGAAGGATGGGGAATTGGGAAAGGATCCGGGGAGTTAGTACATTAAAATCACACAGGAGGTACGGATGAGAAAAGCTACGTTGTTGTTGGTTATGGGATTGTTGGCAGGAATGCTCTCGGGCGGGAGTGCCTTTGCCCAAGCACAACAGGCGAAAGCCGAGCTGAGGAACGCCAACGGCCAGGTGATAGGGACGGCCACATTGACACAACAGGCGGGCGGGGTCCAGATCAATCTACAGGTGACCGGGCTGCCAGCAGGGCAACACGGGATCCATATTCATGCGGTCGGAAAGTGCGATGCACCGGATTTTGCTTCGGCCGGCGGCCATTTTAACCCTCAAAACAAGCAGCACGGATCGCAGAACCCCAATGGGCCTCACGCGGGCGATATTCCCAACCTGGACCTGGCCCAAAACGGTGCGGGAAATCTACAATTTGTGGATACCCTGGTCAGCCTAGGGGCCGGTGAGAACTCCCTCTTCGATGCTGACGGTAGCGCTTTGGTAATCCATGCTGGAATGGATGATTTGAAATCTGACCCGGCCGGGAATAGCGGAGTGCGAATGGCTTGCGGGGTGATTACAGCCTCAACTGTACCGGTCAGATTACCCGTCACGGGCACCGAATCCGGTGTCTGGATGTGGTTTGCCCTGGCTGCATTGTTGGTTGCAGGTGGCGTATGTGTACGGAGAGTTCGTGGGATAGAGTAACCACCAGAGGAGATATTGATTTTTGCTCGATTTCATTTCTCCTGACCTTCCAGGAAACTGCCGGCTTCCTGGAAGGTCGCTCAAGCCGGGCTGGTTCATCTCCAGAATCAGGTCGCGGATGCGCTGCTTGACGACTACGTCCAGGCCAATGGTGGGCTCATCGAGGAAGAGGATTGGGGGACGGTGCAGCAGAGGGGCTACGATCTCGCAACGTATGCGCTCGCTCGGGGAGAGCTTGCGCACCGGATTCTGTAAATAAGGGCCAATCTTGAAGGCTTCTACCAGACGCGCCAGGCGCTGGCGGAAGTAATAGCCTCGGGGATCTCGTAGATTTTGGCGAAGAGGCCAAAGGTATCGATAGGGGGGAGATGGTACCAAAGTTGGGATTTCTGGCCGAAGACCGTGCCGATGTTATAGGCCAGTTGGGTGCGCTGTTGCCAGGAGACGAGACCCAGCACGCTGGCGAAGCCGGAGGTAGGATAGAGGATGCCGACCAGCATCTTGATGGTAGTAGATTTGCCGGCGCCATTGGGGCCGATAAAGGCCAGGGTCTCGCCCGGTTCTACGGTGAAGCTGATGTCTTTCACCGCTTCAGAGGTGGTATACTCGGGCTGCCATAGGCTCCTGA
Source organism: Chloroflexota bacterium (assembly GCA_009692745.1). GTDB lineage: Bacteria > Chloroflexota > Anaerolineae > Epilineales > SHYO01 > SHYO01. The sequence goes on along the minus strand of SHYO01000070.1, from coordinate 539 downwards.
AGCTGGCCGATAGCCCTTCGCTTTTGCGCTTGGTGCGAAAGGTTTTAACCAGGTGGTCAACGGCGATGATGGGTATAGATTCCTGTTGAATGTAGGAACCCTGTTGGCGGGAAGGCAATTTCGCGGCAGCCAGGATATCCTGGAAGGATGGTTGGGTGGCGATCATGATGGTGCAACCACTTGTAACCAATGGCTGAGCTGGCTGGCAAACTGGCCGCGCGGCATAACTTTGTCGGCCCCGGCAGCAGCAACATCGGCCAGGAGGCCTTCCTCGACGTGTGGACCAAAGGCAATCAGGGGAACTGCCTGCCAGCGGGCGTCGGATTTCAACTGGCGCACCAGACCGGCATGATCGACATCCTTCACATTCAGATCAAGTATGATCAAGCGAGGTTGGCCTTCTGCCAGAGATTGCCAGAAATCTTGCTGGCTATCGACGGTATGGATCGTGTAACCCAGGCGACTGGCCGCATCCTGGATGCGGACATTGAACATGAGATCTTGTTGCAGCACAAGGATGGGATTAGGAGATCGGAAGA
>SHYO01000069.1 GCA_009692745.1 Chloroflexota bacterium | reverse complement strand
ATGGCGCGGCATCTCCGGCAAAGAAGTCGCTACCTGGTAGAAAATGTGTACGATAATGTCGTCTGTAGTCATGAGATTTCTCCTTTTTGGTTTCGCCACCATAAGGGTATCTCATGACTACCTTTTTCTCAACTAGCACCAATGGTTATGTACTCATCAATCGTTTTGAAATCACTTTTAGGTGTATCCATGTCGTTGGTGGTCTTATCTTTCAGTATATAAATTTAGGGTATGACGGATTGAACCATCCCATAGAAAATCCAACTGGACGTAAGGATAGGATGAGATATAAACTTTCTTATTTCAAGCCTTCGTCAATAAACGTCGACATGACCTCCACGGATTGTACACCTACCAGGCGGCGCGAGCCTATCTCAAAGATCGGCTGAGAGGTAATGCCACGCTTGCGCTGCTCCTGGTCGGCAGCTTGCAAGGTTTTGAGCGTAACGCGGTCAGCCATACATGTGGCAAAAGCTTTCTGGTCCAGCCCTTTCAATTCCTGAACATAACTCGACAATAATTCTACCTGCTTTGCATCTCCTGTCGCCCACAGATCCGGCTGACGTTCGAACAGCAGGCCGTGGATTTCCCAGAATTGTCCCTGTTTTCCCACACAAGCAGCCGCTTCAGATGCTCGTATACTGCGCTCGCCGTGGTTTAACACATCGCGAAAGACCAGCTTCAATGTACCGGGGCGCACGTACTTTTCTACAAGGGCCGGTTCAACCGTTAACACGTAACGGCGGCATCCTGGTCAAAGGAAGTCTGAATAATCCACCATGGTAACCGGTGCATCCGGCTGGCCCAAATAGAAGAAGCCCTCGGCGGTGACGCCATGTGGTATTCCTTTGAAAAGCGCAGCCTCTAATTGGACAACTTCAGAGGTAGCCGTTGGGTTTGGGCGGGTGGTGGTGGCCGTGGCCGGAGATATCGCGGTGAGGGCCGGCGCGGCGCTGGGCAATGGCGGAACTTGGGCCGCCTGTGTCGCCGTCTCAGTTAGAGCAACTGCCTCGGTCGGTTTCAAGATTTCGGTCGAGGTTGCTCGCGTCTCGACCGCATCCGGAGTTACCGGACTGCGCGGCGCGGCCGCCTGCGACCCACCTCCTACACCGGCACAAGCGGTAAGTAAGATCAAGACCATCAGCATTATAACACGCATGATTTCCCCCTCAGGTCTATTAAACCACAGGCCTGCGAAATTGATAGTTGCACATAGGGTAATGACTTTTATGCTGTATTTATTCCAGGTCATCGGCAAACGACATGCCTTTGGCGCGGAGGGTACTACGCAGCGTTTCAAGCGCGTTTGGTCCTATACCATGTAACGCTTTGATCTCGGCCTCTGTAATCTTTGTGAGCTGCTCAAGCCGCACGTAGCCAGCCGCAGCGAGCGCTCTTCTGGCAGGCGCAGCTAGCTGCGGCAGGTCGCTTTCCGGTTCATTTGGGTGATTACTCTTAACTATGCGCTCATCTACTTTTTGGGTATCGTTCATTATTTTTTATTGTGAACCACAGCGGCGCGAATGAGATCTTTTAACGCGGCTTCATTAATAGTGTCACCTTCAGCGAAATCTATCGCGCGCATTTTTTTAGCCTCAAGGCCCGCGTTGAAGAGTTTGTGCTGGTCTGGCAGCGCTGCCCCTTGAAAAAAGTGCATTTTTACGTGGCCTTTGAAAGCTCCTGCTGAACACACCAGTCCATTATGGGTCCACACTGCAGTGCTCCACTTCCATTCCTCGGTGATATCTGGGTCGGCCTCGCGGATAAGCTGCCGGAGTCGAGCCAACATTGGGCCGCGCCAATCAGACAGATCTCCATTTGGTGGAAACTGGAATAATCGGTACACTTTGCTGTTATCAATGATAGCATCGTCGAAACCATGGACCAGAGGTAATGAGCCAGCTTCACCTACCTTCCATCCCCCTACGAAGATATTTTCCCTTCCCGTCTGCCGCCCGGTGGCGCTCTTTTCCTTGGGTGGGGGTGCTCTAGGCTGGGCCTGCTGCCCGACGGTAGTCTCATCTGCCGATCCAGAGGGGAAAATCCCAGTCTCACAGCCCGGCAGTAGTAGTAGCGGCGCTCCACGGTCAACTCTCCCACTAGCGTCTGCCACCTTTTGGCTTTGTTCCCTTTAAGGCGCATCACCTGCCCATAGCGTTCACATCTGACATCTCCTCCCCTACTGCTCTCAGCACGCTGTTGCACTATCTCCTGCAGCCACTTTTCCGACATCTGGTGCCGCATGCACAGTAGATCGCTTTCCATGTCGTCTAAATCTGCTTCAGGGTGCTCACCCTCCCATGTCAACATTTGGTTGATCATTTCCTCAGCATAGGCCACCATTCTCTGCCCGCGTTGCACAGTACGATTGGACATCGGTTCTCCTCCCCGGAAGTGTGTTCCCCCTATTCTATCATCCCCCTTTATTCGCCCCAAATCTGACATGCACCCTATACTTTCAAATACTATTGACAAACTTGCTATTTCCTTGTATAACGTTAATAATTGAAGTATTCGAAATCAAACACAAATGACAGAAACCATCTTCCCCCACGAACGCCAGCAGCAGATCATACGCATTCTCGAAAATCAACAGCGCGCCACCGTCGCTGAGCTTAGCCGCATCTTTGCCATTTCCGAGGTCACCGTGCGCAAAGACCTGGCGGACCTGGCGGCGCGCCGGTTGATCATGCGCACCCACAGCGGCGCGGTACTGGCTAAAGCCAGTCCTTGGGAGATGGCGTTTGAGGTGCGGGAAGGATTGCAGGCCGCGGAGAAGCAGCGCATCGGCAACTGCGCCGCCATGGTCAAAGATGGTGAAACCATTGCCCTGGACAGCAGTACTACCGCACTGTACATGGCGCGCCATTTAAAGGATTTCCACCAGCTCACCGTAGTAACCAATGGCATCCGCATCGCCCTGGAGCTCAGCGGCCGCTCCGGCTTTACCGTCTTAATGCCCGGCGGAACCCTGCGCTCGGAAGCATACTCGCTGGTCGGCGCCTGGGGCGAATCGATCCTGCGCCAAATTCATATTCAGAAAGCCTTTGTAGGCGCCAAGGGGTTCACCCTGGATGAGGGCCTCACCGATGTCAATAGCGAGGAAATCAAGCTGAAGAGAGCTATCGTGGAGGCGGCCAAAGAAGTGATCGCACTTATAGACCACTCCAAGTGGGAACAGGTAACCTTCGCCACCTTCTGTCCCTTAGAGCGTATCAATACAATCATTACCGATACCGGCGCGCCCCAGGATGTCGTCGCGAATGTCCGGCGCGCCGGTGGTAATGTCATTTTGGTCTAAGATTTCACCCCCTTCCTGGTTGAATTTGAAAGCAGAGAGGTAAGATGACACAGTTACCGCAGCGCAACTATCCCCCGGCCAAAGTTGGCTTGTTTGCCATTGGCCTGGCGGCCTACTGGCCACAGTTTCCCGGCTTGAAAGAGCAGTTACTTATGTACCATGCCCATGTGGCCGGCCAACTTGCCGGCTTTGCGGAAGTGGTCGCAGGCGGCCTGGTGGATACCCCCCAGGAAGCCTACACCACCGGCCAGCGCTTTGCCTCCGCCAGAGTGGATCTGCTCATCTGCCATACCGCTACCTATGCCACCAGCTCCCAGGTGCTCCCCATCGTGCAGTCGGCCAAAGTGCCGGTGCTGGTGCTGAACCTGCAGCCGGAGGCCGCCCTGGATTATGAGCACATTGATACCGGCGGCTGGCTGGCGAACTGCTCCACCTGCTGCGTGCCAGAAATCTCCAATGCCTTTGCCCGCGCCGGTATCGATTTCCAGGTGGTCTCGGGCCAGCTTTTCGATGACCCGCAGGTCTGGACGCGGGTGCGGGAGTGGTGCCAGGCCGCCGGGGTGGTGCGGGCTTTGCGCGGCGCGCGCTTCGGTTTCCTGGGCCATACCTACCCGGGCATGCTCGACATGTACTCGGATTTTACCCAGCACCATGCTCAACTGGGTCTCCACGTGGAAGTGCTGGAGATGTGCGATCTGAAAGAGCGCGTCGATGCCGTAACCGCAGCGGAAATTGAAGCCAAGCTGGCAGAGGCGCGGCAGATCTTTACCATTGATCCCTCCGTTTCCGCTGATGACCTGGCCTGGGCCGGGCGGGTGGCGGCCGGCCTGGATAAAATGGTGGCCGATTACCAGTTGGATGCTCTCGCCTATTACTACCGGGGGGAGCCCCACAGCGAATATGAGCACCTGGGGGCCGGCCTGATCCTGGGCAATTCCCTGCTGACGGCGCGCGGCATCCCCTGTTCCGGGGAAGGGGATCTGAAGAACGCCGTGGCGATGAAGGTGATGGATGTGCTGGGAGTGGGTGGCTCTTATACCGAATTCTACGCCATGGATTTCAAAGAAGGCTTTGTGCTGATGGGCCACGATGGGCCGGGTCACCTGGCTATCAGCGACCGCAAGCCGATGCTGCGCGGGCTGGGCCTCTACCATGGCAAGTCCGGCTCTGGGGTATCGGTAGAGTTCAATGTCAAGACCGGCCCGGTGACCATTTTCACCTGCAGCCAGACCCGCGACGGCCGGTTGAAGTTTTTGGCGGCCGAAGGAGAATCGCTGCCGGGCCCCATTATGCGCATCGGCAATACCAACAGCCGCATCCGCTTTGGCCTACCCCCGGCGCGCTTCGTTGATACCTGGTGCAGCCACGCGCCGACCCATCATTGTGCCCTGGGTACGGGCCACGTGGCCGGCATTCTGGCAAAGTTCGCCAGTCTAGAGCAGTTAGAGTTCGCCGCAATCTAAGCCGATGTTTGCCGGTTATACGATTGCCTCTATCCCGCTGCTGGTCTTATTCCTGCTGACCATGCGCCAATTCATCGCCGGCCTGACCTCCGGTGCGATTAAGGGGTAAAATGAATGACATCCATGCCATCTGATACACCTCCTATCTTGGACGTGCGTTCCCTTCGCGGCGCCCGCGAAACGCTCGTTTACCAACATGGCGGCCTGTTCCCGGTATTGGCTGTGACCGGCGCCGGTGTGGCGGTGGCGGTGCTGCGCGGCGGCGCCGGCCATATGGGGTTAGGAGGGCGCCTGGAAGTGGTGCGCTCCCTCGATGGGGGCGCCACCTGGACCGCGCCGGCCGTGGTTACCGACAGCGAGCGGGACGACCGCAACCCGGCCTTCGGCGTCTCCCGCGCCGGGACCCTTCTGCTCTCTTACCAGCGCCAGGGCCGGTATGATGCGGCCGGGAATCTAGGGGAGGCAAACGCCGCCCGGCCCCCGGAAATCATGGTCACCCGCTCCGCCGATGGCGGCCTCACCTGGGAGCTGCCTTATCTCTTGAGCCACGACCTGCTGCGCAGCGGCTCTCCTTTTGGCAAGATCGTCCAGCTTGAGGATGGCGCCCTCTGCATGGCCGTCTATGGAGCCACCTTCCCGGAGCTGCTGGGGGATAAAATCGACCAGGCGCAGCCCGGTAAAGGCTCTAGCTATCTCGTGCGCTCTGTGGATAACGGGTTGACCTGGGATGACCCCTCCCTTATTGGCGTGAATATGAACGAAACCGGCCTACTGGCCTTGCCTGGCGGAGAGATGCTGGCCTTGATGCGCCACTACGGGGAGCCCGTCGATGTGACGCGGGAGGGGTCGGCCAATCCGGGCGCCCTGTTTAGCGCCCGCTCCGGCGACGGCGGGCATACCTGGTCCGCCCCGGTCCAGGTTACGGCGCCGTACCGCCACCCGGCGGATTTGCTGCGCCTTTCCAACGGCGATATCCTGCTCACCTACGGCAACCGCGCTACACCGTACCGCATTGAGGGGTTGGTGAGCCGCGATGGTGGGCGTTCCTGGCTCAATCTGCTGCTGGCCTTCTCTGGCCCGTTATACGGCTACGATCTCCCCGCCCCGCGTCCCTCGGAGTTGGGCTATCCCTCCAGTGTGGTATATAATGGCCGGGGAATTACCCTATACTACTACCACCCGTCCATGCGCCGCCCCCTGGCGCCGCACATCCGGGAGCATAATCCGCTCTACCTGGCCCAGGACTATTGCGCCATCGCCGTCACCTGGCAGGAAGAGGAGCTGATACGGGCGATTGAAGGGGCTGTAGCAGGGTAAAGTTGTCTTTCATGCAGTACTACGTCTGTGCAGGACACAGCATGAAATGGTGTAGTCTCCAAGTGCTGGTGTACTCAAGCTACATTTTTCAAAATGTAGTGCTTACAATAGAAGACGTGTCGCTGGCGGCCATAACCTCTGTACTTGGTGTCATACTTAAAAAGTGAAACTTCATCAAAATGTAGTGCTTGCAACAAAAGACATGTTGCTGGCGGTCATAACATCTTTTCAGGAATAAATACAAAATGTCCGGAATACGTGAACTTTATGGCGCCGGTCCTGGCCGGGTGCCCTTTGAGGCCACCTGGCAGCCTGTAGGCGATCCGCCCTTCGAGACCGAGAGCGGGGAGCATAGCGTGTATCTGCGCTGCCCGCGGGATTTTCCGGCCGCCTGGGCGCAGCGCAGTGTAGAAATCGATACCGGCCGGCCTTTTGTCCTGACTGCCAAGGTGCGCTGTTATTCAGAGGAGCGCGGTCCCCATCTGATGCTTGGCGTGCGCGCCGGGGGGCGCGGCGCTTATATGGTACGCCAGGGCAGCCGGGTTTCTCCCTGGAATGAGCTGGGGCCTTATGGCAATGATGCCCCCGGTCGCCGCATGGCGGGGTTCAATACCAACGATTGGCATGTCTTCACGCTGTATATCGAGCCGGGGTGGTCTAATTGCCACTTCTATTATGATACGGAAGAGGTGCAGGTCTACCCGCAGCCCTGGGAAAGCGTTCCGGCGCCGGCGCCGGATGATGACGCTATCCTGATCGGATCGGAGCATCCCGGCCTGGAGCTGCAGGTGGATTGGGTATGGACGGGGCAGACACTCCCGCCTGTGCCAGGGCTTTACCTGCCCACCCTCTTCGCGGCGGATTGGGAGCTGCGCGACGCCAGTATCGAGGTCGGCGCGCTGCAGCGCCACCCGGCGAACCCGGTCCTCAGCCCCGGCTTGCCCGCCGCGTGGGATGGCCGTACCACGTTAGGGGCCTGGGTGCTGCGCGAGCCGGAAGGCTACCGCATGTGGTACACCGGCAGCAGTGAATCCTCTAGCAGCGGATACGCTGCACATGTCAGCCCGGCCATCTTTCACGCCGTATCCAGCGACGGTATCTCCTGGCAGAAAACGCCGGCAGAACCGGTGCTAATGCCCGGACCGGCCGATGCCTGGGACGGCGGCGGCGTGCAGAGCCCTATTGTGCTAAAGGACTGGCAGGGGTATCACATGTGGTATGCCGGGTATATCCCCGGCCACCGCGAAGGGCGCACCGGTCTGGCCCGCTCCCAGGATGGCGTTTGCTGGGAACGGGTGCCCGTCAATACCTTTCCCTTCCGCGGCAGTACCGCCAACAACATCAGCTATCCGCTGCAGGATACCATCTATGACGACCAATACACCATGCCCCAATGCGTGGTGGTGGATGAAGATGCCCCGCCGGAGCGGCGCTATGTCCTCTTCGTCCATGCCCAGGGGCGCAATCCCATTATCGGGGTAGCCTACTCGCCCGACGGCCTGGCCTTCAAAAAAGATTTTAACAACGCGCGCTACTATGCCGTCGATGAAAACTGGCCTGAAGTAGGCCGCTTACACCAACAAACCTCGGTGCTGCATCGCGATGGCTGCTGGTTTGCCTTCTTCGGCTTCATCCGCCGCGACGGCGCCGCCCTCAGCCTCACCACCTATTTCACGGCCTGGCGCGACGAAACCACCCAGGGGCAGAACCCCAGCTTCGGCGCCTGGCGCTCCTACCTGCAGTTGGATACGCATCCCCAGAATTGGGAAGGGGATTTCGTCCACCCTAGTTGCTTTGTAGAGGACGGGGACGAATGGAAAGTCTACTTCAACGGCTCGCGCGATGTGTGGCATAGTGAAATCGGCGTGGCGACCGCCGGGCGCGAGCGGTTGTGGTACCTGCGCCGCAGGTTGGGGGCCGCCACCGGCCAGGCTCATAGCCGGCCCTTTGCCTACCCGCCGGGCGGTTGGCCGCGCTATGCGTTGGAGGTGAATGTCTCCGCTCTCGGTCCTGCCAGCTCTATCCGGCTGGCGCTGTTGGACCCCGAGACCGGTCGTCCGATCCCCGGATACTCCTGGGATGAGAACGAGCCCATCGAGACCGATAATTTCCATGCCCTGGCTACCTGGCGCGGCGCCGGTGGGGATTTGCCGTCCATCTCCCAGGATCTCGCCGTGGCTGTGCTGCTGGCCGGGGGGGCGAAGCTGCACTCTGTACGGTTCAAGGATTTACACACCCCTGACCAATTGTAAGCTGATTTATAACTAATCAGTAGGTGCGGTTTTTAACCGCACGTCTTGCTCATGGGACAAAAGCGTGCGGTTCCATGCAGTGAAGTACACTGCACGCACCTACAAGAATTGGAGAGATGAACTCATGTCAAAACTTGTAAAGCTGCGTGACCTGCTGATCTACCAGGATGAGCGGTATTATTGTGGCCCCGGTCCATCGGCGGTGCAGTTGCCAGATGGCGCCATTATGGTAGCTTTCCGCCGCGCTTTTAACTGGGCCCCCTATGGCTTTTATAGCCACGGTTGGCCTTCCACTGAAGCTTGCCTCACTACCTCCGCCGATGGGGGCCAGAGCTGGTCAACGCCGCGCATTTTTACGGCGGGCAATATTACTAACCAGAACCTGACCCGCCTGGCCGATGGCACCCTCGTCTGCCTCACCCAACGGGCGGAATGCGTCCCGCTGCCATTATACGAACGGCTCAAAGATAGTAAATGGTTCTTCCAGGATACCACCTTTGGCTGGGTGCTTGCTTCCCACGGGGTCCAATCTATGTGGTCCAGGGATGGCGGCATCCTTTGGGAGGGTCCCTCTTTTTTGTCCCCCATCCCCGATGTTGAGCCTATCCTGCCCGGCTGGCCCTCGCCTGCCGGCTTACGAGCCTCCGCTATTCCCCTCACCGACGGCACTTTAGGTATAGCCATCTACGGTCACCTGGGGCAAGAGTGGACAGCCACAAATCTATGGTTTATGGTATCACCAGACCGGGGCCAGACCTGGCAAGCGCGCGGCCGGATTGCCCATGACCCCGAGGCGCGCTTCTATTATAATGAAACCTGCGTCTACCAGTGCGCCAGCAGCAAACTGGTAGCCTTCTTGCGGGTGGAAAAGGACCCGGAACACCGTCTCTATACCGCCACCTCGACAGACCTGGGAGCTACCTGGTCCCCACCCCGGCCCGAGAACGTGCGCGGCCATCCCTACCAGGCGGCGCGCCTGGCCAGTGGCCGCGTGCTGCTGGCCTACGGCTACCGCTACGCACCGATGGGGGTGCGCGCCCGGCTGTTGGATCCGGAGTGTAGCGATATCGCCGGCGCCGCGGAAATTGTGCTGCGGGATGACGGCGGGATGATGGACCTGGGGTACCCACACGTTCTGCCGCTGGCTGATGGCACGGCGCTGGTCAGCTATTATCACAACATCGGCGGCGGAACGCGCCATATTGCCGCCAGTATCGTCGCAGAAATCTGAGGATAGAAATTCATGCCTGAAAATCTATGGGATATGCAAGCCGCTCAAGAGAACCCGGCTCTCGATGGTCTCGTCTATCGCAGCAATTTGCTCGGCCGGGATCGCAGCGTGGTCAATATCTACGGCGGGAATACCAGCGCTAAATTGACGGAGCGCGACCATATAGGCCGCCCATTGGAGGTGCTCTGGGTGAAGGGATCCGGCAGTGACCTGGCATCGATTACCGAACAGGGCTTTGCCGGGCTGCGCCAGGCAGAAGTGGCGCCGCTGATCTCCCGCGAAAGCATGAGCGACGAGGAGATGGTGGCCTACTTATCCCATTGCACCCATGCCCTGGAGCGCCCGCGCCAATCTATCGAGACGCTGCTCCACGCTTTTACCCCGGCCAAACACGTAGACCATACCCACCCGGATGTGGTGATCAGCCTGGCCTGTAGCGCGCAGGGGCGCGAGTTCTGCCAGCGGCTATGGGGGGCGCGCGCCCTGTGGGTTGATTATATCCGCCCTGGATTCACCTTGAGCAAATGGATCGGCGAGGGTTTGCTGGCCCATCCTGAGGCTGAATTGGTAGTGATGGGCAAGCACGGCTTGCTCACCTGGGGCGACACCAGCCAGGCGTGCTATGCCAGCACCATCCGCATTATTCAAGAGGCCGAAGATTTTATCCGGGGCCGGAGCGAGGGGCGGCAGATCTTTGCCGGGGTGGGCGTGCCGCGCGTGCCGGAAGCACAGCGCCAGGAGCTTTTGGCCCGGGTGCTGCCCATCTTGCGCGGCGCGCTCAGCCGGCAACGACCGGCAATATTGCAGTTTGACAGCAGCCCCGCCGTATTGGATTTCGCGGGCAGCGCGGGCGCGCTGGAGCTGTCCCAGGTGGGGGCGGCCTGCCCCGATCACCTGGTCCATACCAAACGCCAACCCCTGTTTATCGATTGGCAGCCCGCGGAGGGCGGGGAGGCGCTAGCTACGAAACTGGTGGCAGGTGTCGAAACTTTTGCCGCTCATTACAAAGAATATTTCCAACAGTTTAGCCAGCCCGGCGACCGGATGGGGGATCCCTACCCGCGTATTATCCTCATCCCCGGCCTGGGGATGGTGACCAGCGGCGCCGATGCTCAGGGGGCGGCCGTCGCTGCCCAGCTCTACCAGCGGGCTATCAGTGTGATGGCCGGCAGCCAGGCGCTGGATCGCTTTACCAGCCTGACCCCCGAGGAATCCTACCAGATTGAATACTGGCCGCTGGAGCTGTATAAGCTGAGCCTGAAACCGGCGCCGCGCGAGCTGGCCGGCCGGGTAGCCGTCATCACCGGCGGCGCCAGCGGCATTGGCCGGGCTACGGCCTTGCGCCTGGCCCAGGGTGGGGCGCATGTGGTGATCCTCGACCTGCGCCAGGAAAATGCCCAGGCGGTAGCCGATGAACTCAATAGCCGCTATGGGTCGCGGCGCGGTATGGCCCTCGCCTGTGATGTGACCGACGAGGCCGCTGTGGCCCGCGCTTTTGAGCAGTCTATCCGTAGCTACGGCGGAGTCGATATCGTGGTCAGTTGCGCCGGTATTGCCCTCAGCGCCCCTGTAGAGCAGACGAGTCTGAGCGATTGTTCACTATGGATGTGTTGGCCAAAGGCTACTTCCTGGTTAGCCGCGAAGCCTTCCGCCTGTGGAAAGCGCAGCAGATGGGCGGCAGCCTGATCTTCGTCGCTAGTAAGAACAGCGTAGCCGCGGGCAAGAACGCCGCCGCCTATAGCGCCGCCAAGGCTGCCGAGCTGCACCTGGCGCGCTGCCTGGCCGAAGAGGGCGGCGCCGCCGGCATCCGCGTCAATAGCGTCCTGCCCGATGCGGTGCTGCAAGGCAGCAGCATCTGGAACAGTAGTTGGCGCCAGGCCCGCGCCGCCGGGTATGGTATCAAGCCCGAAGAATTGGATGAATTTTACCGCCAGCGCACCACCCTGAAAGTGAACGTCTACCCCGAGCACGTGGCCGAGGCCATCAGCTTCCTGGCCGGCCCCCGCGCCAGCCGCACCACCGGTGGCGCCATCACGGTGGATGGCGGTGTGGCTACGGCTTATGTGAGATAAAAAATGAGTAAGGCTAACCATGGAAGTAGCCACAATGCCACAATCTATTCACACATCGGTGACCTGTTTGCCTGGTTATGTGTAGCCGGACTGCTGGGTGTGATTGCATTGGGCCTCTTGCCCTTGGGCTAGACAAGACCCAGCCAATCCCGAAGCACACCAATTCTTGGCTCTCATATAGTCTGGGTTGGATGTTACGGCATGGCATGGAGTGTGCCTGCTTGATTCTTCCGCTGTTCCGGCGTCCAGAGCGTCTTAATGTAAGCCAGAATAACGCGGGCTTCGGCTTCAGTTGGTGGATTGCCAATGCGTGGCATTTGCGTTGTCCCCTGCAGTGCCACCTTAATGATCTCATCATCTGAATGCTGCCAGGTATGGCCGGTCCGGTCGTGAGGTGGTGGGGATATTAACCCGGCCTCGACCTGGGCGCGCATTATTTCCATAGTGGGACCTTGCCCTGCTGCGCCGTGGCAGGCAGCACAATATATGGTATAAAGGCGCTGCCCTGCGCGCACTTCGGTGGGGGTGGTAAGTTGAGGCCACCCCCACCACAAGGTTATCCCACCTATCACCACGATCGCAACCCCCAGGAGTTGCCATTTCCGCCCGTGCGGCATGCTTTTTACGGTCCCCAATCGGACTTGACGGTCAATAGCTTCTCCGGTTGGGAAGGATCATTGGTGCGCAGGTGAACCCGAAATTCGTGCGCTCCACCCATACCTTCGTGCATGGTAAAACGCAGTGTCACTTTGGTTTTCCCTCCAGCCGGTATAGTCGTCGCCCCGACGACTGCCCGAGGAGGTCAGCATCCCTGCACAAGCTCGACTTGAGGCTCCCCTAAGATCTGCAATGAGCCTGCGCCGGTATTCTCAACGGAGAAATCTGCCTGGGTCGCTTGGTTGAATGCTATGCGTCCCAGATCAACACTATCACGGTCGACGGAAAGATGCGGGTTGCCCGTCGTTGGCTGGGGAGCGGAGGAGCAGGCTGATAGTGCCAGTAAGCCTACGACCAGGACAACGATCACCTTGCCCATATGCAAAAGCAAGGATAAGGAAATGAAAGCTTTGTTTCGAACCATCGCATGATCCTCCAATTCTATAGAAGCCAATAGATGATCGTATCGTTCAGGCCGGCCAGGATGAGTACAATGGCGGCCACAGGCCGGATCCAGGTGTTGATACGCCGCGCCTGGGTGAGATACCCTTTTGTGGCTCGGATTCCGGTTGCCAATAGCCCGGTGAGCACAAGCAGCGGCAAAGTGGTGCCCAGCGCAAAGACACCGGGGTATACGATCCCAGCCGGCGAACGCAGCGCCAACGGGATGGTTAGCCCGAAGAAAAGCAGAAAGAGGGTAGGACACATAGCAAAGGAAAAGGCAATACCGAGGAGAAAAGCCCCACTGGCGCCTGACCCCGAACGCGCCTCCAGCCAATCCGCAAAACCTTGCCCGAAAGAGAAATGCAGCGGCACCAGCCCGAGAAAATAGAGGCCGAGGAGCATCATCAACGGTCCAAGTATCTTGCGGGCTACCACGATGACCGGTATGGCGTTCTGGGCAAGCTGCCGGCCGGCCAGAATCACCGCTACGCCCACCAGCGTATAAACGAGGACTTTTCCCAGCAGGTAGGCGAGCGCACTGCGGGCCACCGCCCCGCGATCTGCAGCGCGGCTGGAAACGTAGGCCAGGGCGCCGGCATTGGTGCTAAGCTGGCAGGGAGCAATAGCGCCAAGCAGGCCAAAGAGCAGGGCAGTCAGCAGGGGGATATTCAGCCTATCGGCAATTTCGCTGATAGGTTCGGTGAAGTTCGTGGCCGGCGCGCTGAGCAGAACATACCACTCACCAACCGGGATAAATCCCCGCAAGAGGTAAAGCCCCGCCAGGATCCCCCCTAGAAGTATTAGAGTGATAGGGACATACTGTTCTCGTCTAACTCCCATTTTTGGCCTACCCCACTCTGCCATAATAATTTCTTTCTAAGTCCGTATATTACATTTCCTAGAAATTAAGCATACCACGAAAAAGGGGCAAGCATGAGCGCGTATTTACGCGTTTTCCCATACGCCAATTGGCGTACGACCTAAGACCCCTTCAGAGTGACCGGGCTGGCTTGCCAAGCTTTATTTGCCCTCTATTGGCAATCCCGCCTTCTCCCAGGCGATCATACCGCCATCCAGCTTCCATATGTTAGTATAGCCCTGCTTGATAAGCGTCCCGGCGGCATTTTCACTCATGCGACCCCTGCCCAGGCCAACAGCGAATAAGCCTGTCCTACCACCGGGCGACTGCCAGCAGCGGTAGGGCTGTAGACATTCTGCCGGGCCGGTAGGGTGGGGGATTGAGGCCGAGGCCAACCCCTGCCTTCCGACGGCAAGACCAGGACACCGATGCGAGGTAACTGGTTGACAAGATACGGCTCGATCCAACTTGGATCTTGCCCACTGTCCTCCACGGCGGCATACAAACTTGACAAGGTTCCTCGAAACACCGGGCATTGGCTTTCCTGGGGGGAAGTTACATTCCTAACCGTTTGTTGGTGGCTCGACAATTAATTTGCCCCGGAGCATCCCCATCTGACATTGAAAGCCATATTCGCCAGCTTTTTCGGGAGTGAATTCAATCATGACTTCCTCACCTTCGGGCAACTTCGCGCTTCGATTGAAATCGGGAAAGAGCACCATCTCGGAACAGGCAGCGCTCTCTTGGCGTGTAAAATGCAGGCGAACTGGCTGTTTGGCTTTGACTACAATGACATCCGGGGTATATCCCCCCTTCACCGTGACCGCAACTTCCTGGGTCCCTCCCTCGCTAACAACAGCCTTGGCTTGTCCCTTGGGCGCAAACCAGAAGAACCAGGCAATAAAGACACAGAAAGCCAGACCCCCAAGTGTGACGATTACTTGCGCGAGTGTCATCTCTTGCCTCCTACCGGGCTTTAAAGCGCGCAGAAAATCCACGTAAACGGTTTGCATTACTGACGACAGTTACGGAAGAAAACGCCATGGCTGCCCCGGCGAGCAGTGGGCTGAGTAATAGGCCGAAGAACGGATAAAGGACACCCATAGCTACCGGAATGCCCAAGGCATTATAGACAAAAGCACCGAAAAGGTTCTGCTTGATATTATTCATCGTTGCGCGGCTGACCTCGATAGCGGTAACTACCCCTTTCAAGCTCCCTTTGATCAGGGTGATATCGGATGCCTCGATGGCTACATCTGTACCGGTGCCGATCGCCATGCCTACATCCGCCTGGGCCAGGGCAGGCGCATCATTGATGCCATCGCCCACCATAGCCACCTTCTTCCCCTCTGCTTGCAGCAATTGAACATTATGGGCTTTATCTTCTGGCAGCACTTCGGCCAGTACCCGGTGAATCCCTACCTGCCGTGCGATGGCTTCGGCTGTGCGGCGATTGTCGCCCGTCATCATCACAACTTCAATCCCCATTTTATGGAGGGCATCAATTGCTTCTATAGAATCCTCCTTCACCGTATCTGCAACAGCGATGACGCCCGCGGCCTGATTATCTATCGCAACATACATCGGAGTTTTCCCATTATCAGCCAGGTTGGTAACCTTTGTCTCCAGATTACCGAGTGCCACCTTCTCGCGGACCATCATTTTCGCATTTCCCAGGATGACCTGATGACCCTCTACAGTTGCGATAACACCATGACCGGGGATTGCTTCAAAGCTGGTGGGATCAGCCAATGAAATGCCGCGTGCTTTAGCGCCCTCTACAATGGCCTCTGCCAATGGGTGTTCGGATGAACGTTCGACAGAGGCGGCCAAACGTAATAGCTCATTCTCTTGCCAACTCCCGGTTACAAGGACATCTGTCAGCTCTGGTTTCCCTTTCGTAATTGTGCCAGTTTTATCCAAGACTACCGTCTGAATTTGCTGGGCTGTCTGTAAGGCTTCGCCGGAACGGATAAGGATGCCATATTCCGCTCCTTTTTCAACCCCCACCATCAAGCTCATAGGCGTAGCCAGGCCCAACGCACAGGGACAAGCAATTATTAACACCGCCACGCCCGTCACCAATGCATAGACTAATTGCGGCTGAGGGCCGAAATCAAACCAGGCAATAAACGTGAGGATAGCCAGGATCATCACAACCGGGACAAAATAACCGGAAATGGTATCAGCCAGACGCGCGATCGGCGCTTTACTGTTCTGCGCGTCCTGCACCATTTTAACAATCTGCGCCAAGGCCGTATCTTTGCCAACTTTCGTGGCTCGGAATCTGAAAGAGCCAGTTTTATTGAGCGTTGCCCCAATGACCTCATCTCCTGAATGCTTGGAGACTGGTAATGATTCGCCCGTAAGCATTGATTCATCCACAGCGGAGTACCCATCGGTAATAATACCATCAACAGGTATCTTCTCGCCAGGACGTACAATCACTGTATCGCCCACCAGAACTTCCTCTACGGCGATATCCACCTCTTGACCCTCCCTCATTACACGGGCTGTTCTCGCCTGTAACCCGAGGAGCTTCTTGATGGCAGCGCTGGTACGGCCTTTGGCCCTCAGCTCTAAGGCCTGGCCAAGGACTACCAGGGCAATCACTACGGCCACCACATCGTAAAAGGGCTCCGAAGTCCCCTCTGGAAAAAGGGCAGGAAGTAAAATTGCCGCAGTGGAATATAACCAGGCAGCACCAGTACCTAGGGCAATAAGCGTATTCATGTTAGCTGAGCGGTGCTTGAGTGCAGCCCATGCCCCAGAGAAGAAATGTCCACCTGACCAGAACAAGACCGGTAGGGTAATAATAGCTGCGCCACCCCATGCCAGCCTTAACGTAGCCATCGACCAATTCTTCACAAACGGCACAAATTGCGGGTATGCTGTGAGCAAGACCGGAACGGAAATGATAGCTGCAAACCAAAATTTGTTTATGAGACTACGATATTCTCTCTCGTGCTCCGCTTGTTGTTTATCCTCCGCTCCCTCACCCGTTACCGGGTAGGTTTTATAGCCCACTTCCTCAATGACACTATGGAGCTGTGCCAGGGTTGTCTTTTCTGGCAAGTAGTCAACCGTGGCTTCCTGTGTCCCCACATTGACAGCGGCTTGCAGCACTCCAGGTGTGGCTAAGAGTTCGTCTTCGATCAGATTGACACAAGAAGCACAATGGAGATTATCAATGCCAACACGGACCCGCGCCCCGCCAACCTGGTAACCGGCCGATCTGATCATCTTCAGAAGGGCCTCAATCTGCGCGGTCTGTGAATCATACTCGACCAGGACAATATTGGTATCAGGATTAGCTTTGGCTGAACGGACACCGGGTACAGCCATCAAGGCTGTTTCAACCCCCTTTTGCCCACCGGCGCCTTTCAGCCCAATTACTGGCAGTTCAATGCGGGATAGCGGTAAGCTCGGGTTGAAGCCGGTAGTTACCGACCCTGCCAGTAGTTTGTCGATGTGCGACTCCTTTTGATCCAACAGAGCAGGTTCAGGTAATTGTGCGAGTTCCTGAGCCTGCGTGTACTGAGCCGGGTTAGCATCGAACTGGTCCACACAGGTTTGCGAGCAAAAGTAGAACTTCTGCCCATAATACTCACGGCTAGCAAAGGCAGTCTCAAGCTCTATCTCCATCCCACAGACAGGGTCTTTCACCATGCCTCCCTCTCCATATTCTGTTGGAAAATCCCCCAACGTCGTTGAATAATCGTAAAGGGGAGGCCAGCACTAAGCCGGTCGCCCCTTTACAGCCGAAGTTCTAGTGATGGTTGCCGTGCCCCTGGGCTTGCTCCGTATACTTCTCTGGCTCCTTATCAAAGGATCGTTTGCACCCTGGCGAGCAGAAGTAATAGGTCTGCCCCTTATACTCCGATTTCCCGGCGGCTGTCTTAGGATCTATTTCCATGCCACAAACGACATCCTTAACCATCGATTCACCCCTTTCGTTGTGAAAGACACTAGTGGATTTAATATTCTCATAGACTTTAGGAAAGCGCAATCCCATATAAACTATTTTTGTTGACTGCTGCCAGTGCAGCTTCGATTATTTACTATCCCAACTTCCGCGCCCGGTATAAGGATAATCCACCGAATATGGTCGTATAGTGCGCAGGCTCTGCAACCTGCGTAAAGCCGCTCTCCAGCATCATCTGCGGTAATAGGCCTTGAATATTAGCCGAAACCTCTTCTGCCTTCTCCATGACGGGGGCCAATAAGTTGGTGTAAGTATTGAACGGCTTTCCAAAATCAGCGATATGCAACTCTCCGCCAGGTTTCAGGACTCGAAAACATTCTCTCAGTGTCTTGATTTTGTTATCTGTGGTCAAATGATGAAATACCAGGCTTGAAAGCACACGGTCAAATGCCGCATCAGGATAAGGGAGTTGAAAAGCTAGCCCTTGCACAAACCCAATGCTTACTCCGATGCTTGCTGTCTTCGCCCGGGCAATGGCGAGAACCCCAGTATCCCCGTCAAGCCCGACCACATCGGCTTCAGGGTGCATTTGTTTGATGCGAATGGTAAGGGTCCCCGTCCCACAACCGAGATCCAGCACCCGGTGTCCTAACCTGATCTGCGCCTGATCTATCAAGCGGCGCTTAAATTTTTCCTCTCCCATCACCCACCGCAATAAGGGATCGTACAGCGGCGTTAACCCATCATACTTTAAGGCAAAAATATAGGTATCGCTCTTTGCCACCCTCACCTCTCCTTACGGTCAAAACACATTCCTATTTCCACCTGACATATTCTAATTCAGTAAACTAAGGTTCACAATTCCCAAAAGGGATAGGATGCCAATCAGTATCGGCTGGTGAATCAAGTAAATGAACAAAGAATGCCTTCCTAAAGAACTTAAGAGCTGCGGAAGGGGTAGATGGGAGAGGTCAGGTAAGGCCAGTTTTCTTGCCCCGTAAGGATAAAAAGTATTTCCCAGAAATACTCCAATGAGTACTACACCAAACCAGGGAAACAAAGGGAAATAATCCAAAGTATGGAAATGTTCCGGCCGGAGCCCCAGCCAGACCAGCCAGGGGATGTCAAATCTAAGATTATTCAGGTAAAAGCCTAAAGCAATAAAGTTGAAACCCAGGACTAAATTCCAAGTGCGTAGCTTCAAGAATGGATAGGCCAGCATTGTCGCAAGTCCCATGAAGTGCAGGATGCCGAACACGATCACACTATCCCGCGTAAAAAAGTAAGTCACGAAAGTAATCACTACACCCCACGCCAAGATCTCTCCACCCCTTTTCAAATACTTAGAAAGTATTGCTGCTCCCGGATTCCGGCTTTCCTGTGCTTTGGCGTAACTGATAGTCAGGGATATACCCATTAACAGTATGAAAAGGGTCGCCGTTGTGCGGGCAAAATAGAGCCAAAATCCAGACAAGACTTCGATACGGTACCCACCCAGACTGCTCAGATCAAAAAGCAGGTGGTAAAGTACCATCATAAGGATAGCTACTCCGCGTAGAGAGTCCAATTCCCAGAGTCGCTTTTGTGAGCTGAGATGCATCAATTTCACTCCCAGGTTTTCGCCCATAGGAGCATCCTCACCCCGCCGCTTAGAATGCTCAACCATTCACACCGAATGGCCGGCAGATACAGTGGAATTGAGCTGACGTAAATCATGGTCCTGTGTAGTGAGAGCCTTTCCCCAAGCACGTTCTATATAAGGGAAAATCAGCCAGACTGTGGTGAACCCAAACAGCAGTCCGGTTACCAGGCGTAGCCACCAATTCAATGAGCCAACAGCATCACCGATCAGAAAGCCAGCATCAAGCGTGGTCCCTATCAACCGGACCAGCCAAGCATTATTATCTCGAAAGCCCCAGCCACTCACATCATTAACCAAATGAGAAAATCCATCTATGAAAAGGGGGACAATACCCAGGAGGATAAACCACCCCAATTTCAGGGGCCGGAGCCGCCGGCGGACCCAACCGAACAAAAGGCTGCCGATAAAGATGGCTGTGTAGAGCGACACCATCCGGTCGGAATATGCTACCTTGTATCCCATCTCCGGTGTACCTATAAATTGACGTTCTACGAGGATGTTATCTATTGGCCAGACAGCCTGAATTTCCTGGCGGGAATACATGAATTTTTCCCCAAAGAGGAAATACGAGCGCTGTGGCAGTTGGTGACAGGTGAAGCCGTAGGCGAAATAGATGGCATTGGCAGGCTGTGGGAATCCTTTGTCCATCAGCACCGGAGCAAGCCAGGGTAGCGAGACAAAAATCCCTACAGACACATTGATGAGGAGTAACCAATGTTTACACACGGACTGGATGACACGATTTATCAGCATATCTTGCGCTCTGCCTCTCGTTACTATACGTAATAGCTTCGAGACCGGTTGCGGTCTATCTTACCCTGGCACAAGTCCCGGCCTTACTCCTGAATATTCACGATCATGGTCAGTCCACCACCGCCCTGCTCTTCGACGCCATCATTGGTGATGTGATGGTTGATATGGCAATGGAACAACCATTTGCCCGGCGCCCGCGCCACAAATTCTACATCATAGCGCTCGCCTGGCCCAACCAGCACAGTATCCTTGAGGAGTTGCGCCCCTTCCGGGACCGGGTTGCCATCCGTGGCCACGATCCTGAATGGCTGGCCATGTAAGTGCATCGGGTGGATGAATTGTCCGCTCCCTACAAGGCGCAGGCGTACCTTCTGGCCCACCTTCACGTTAATCGTTTCCGTCTCAGGATAGCTCTTGCCATTGATAGTAAAAAAATTGGGCTGCATGCCGGCAAAATCCATCGCCGGGAATGTTCCCCCATTGATTACGGTCCACTCCTGTAGCAGTATCGGCACGTCCACATCTACGGTTGGGACCGGATTTTGTGGCTCAATCTCCAGCAGGCCATATAACCCTAAAGCTTGCTGGCGATCCCCGTTAAAGTGGGTATGATAGAAATACGTGCCAGGTGTCGGCGGCACGGTCCATTCATACGTGAAGGTTTCCCCAGGCTCAATGGGCTTCTGCGTGACATCGGCCGCGCCGTCCTGGCTGTTATCGATCTGGAGGCCATGCCAGTGTATGCTCGTCGGTTCTGGTAACTCGTTCTTCACTACAAAGCGCACCCGATCTCCCACGGTCAGGCGGAGCATCGGTCCGGGTACCGTGCCATTATAGCTATATGCGCCTACCTGGACAGTTGGCAGGATGCTCCAGAGCACCACCTGCGGTGTCAAGTGGTACTCCTTGACACCGTTGACCAGGGTAAATTCCAGTGGCTGGTTGCCTCGCGCAAAGATCGGAGCAGTCGGGGCCTGGGAAACATCCACCGGCTGCATTTCGTGTCCACCCATTGAGCTTCCAGCCATACCCGCCATTGAGCTACTGCTCGTACCCGGCATAGTATGGCCCTCCATCACCGTACCGGCGTGCATGGAAAAATCCCCAAACCATCCTGCAATCAATATGCCAGCAGCCAGCATCCCCAGGGTCAATAGCGTTACGAGTACAATCTGTGCTCGGGGTACGCGCGGCTGCATATCATGGCCCATTTCCGCATGCGTTGCCTTGTCCTTATCCATGTCTTCCATTTACGTCTCCTGACATCCGCAGCACCATGTTAAGTGCCGATCAGTGGCCGCTGTGCCCGCGCATGGTCATGCCAGTGTGTACCGTCGCGGCGCCAGATCCCGGTATCTCACCGGTTCTCCGCTCAATAAGCTTGCGCTCAACAGCCAGGCTGTGCCCTCCCTTCCCCAGGGCTCGATCTGTGCCCATACCATGCTTCAGGCCCTTGGCCACCAACCAATAATTCACCGGATATGCCAGCGCCGCTCCCACCATCGTCGCCAACGACATAACGCCCCAAAAGCGGGGGTTGGTGGCCTCCATCGAAGACATGTCACGTGTCATCAGGATAACCATGACCGGCACCATCCCGGACATGACCGCGTTCATCGACAGCCACTCCGGCAGGATGGTGCGCCTGACTGCCTGGATATAGCTCCCACCAAGCATATCCCTCATGAATAGCGCCTGGAAGATAAGTAGGCCAAAGGCAAAGCCGGCAATGTATTCGACAATCGAGTCGAGTCCCATTGGCAGGCGAAGGGTCATGGTAATGGCTGCCGCGACAATGATGCCGGTGGCGTCACCCGCCATGCAGTGAATCGTCGAGCCGACGGCTTGCTTCCACACTGGGGCTACAAACTGTTCATGCGTGCCTGGCAAGGGTTCGCGACATGATAGGAGATAAACAAACAACCCGACCGGGCCGGTGTAGAGCATAACCAGCACCCACCCCAATTTCATCACCTTCATCTCCGGCGTGTTTGTGGCTAGGGGTGGGCGTCAAGATTTTGCGAGGGGAGGGTATTTGGGATCTATGCGTCTAGCACGACCAATGGGAGTGCAACGCCAGGGATGGTTCGGCGCAGGTCGGCGCGGTTCTGCTGGGGTGGCTGGCAGCAGTGGGATGAGCGGCGGCGACC
>SHYO01000068.1 GCA_009692745.1 Chloroflexota bacterium | reverse complement strand
CGAGAAGTCGCCCTTGGGCTGAGCAGTCGGTTTCCGAGTAGTCGATTTCATGGTATCCTCCTGGATTGGCAAGTAATACCATGAAAGTATACAACTGCAGAACGCACCTCCCGCGCTTGTCAAGGTTCAAATCTTAGTGCCATTAGGCAGGATGCCCGCGCTCCCAGGAAAGTAGGTGCGGTTTGTAACCGCACGTTTTTGCCCCACGAGCAAGGCATGCGGTTGCAAGGAAATGTGAACAGTTACGGTTTCAAGAACTGCAAGCGTTGGTCAATTTGATCAGGAGGAGATTTTTAAGATGAAGCGTTATCAAAGCTCGCACAGCAGTAGCACTCGGTTTATCACGTCCCTGTTCCTGGCGGTAGCGCTGCTGGCCCTGGTGGCTTGCGGCAGCACCCCCACCCCCACGGCGCCGCCACCAGCAGCAGCGCCAACCCAAGCCCCGGCCGCAGCCGCACCGACGAAAGCCCCGGCGGCCCCAGCCGCCACCACGGCGCCGGCTGCCCCCGCAGCTACGACCGCACCCGCGGCAGCCGCGACCACAGCGCCGGCAGCCGGCGCCAGCACTGCCATGCCCGCCGATGCTGCCGCGCAGCAGACCCTGAAGCTGGTTATCGGCGGTTTCGGCTCCCAAGAGCCCCTGGCGCCCTGGAGCGTACGCTGGGGCGGACAGGATGTGGCCGCCTATGAGTTCTTAAGCCCGGTCTTCACCGACGTGGACTTCAAGCTGCAGCCCCTGCTGGCCAAGTCCATCACCCCGAACGCCGACTTCACCGTCTGGACCATCAAGGTCGATCCGCGGGCCGTTTGGTCTGATGGCACCAAAGTCACTGCCAAGCACATGAAGGATTCCTGGGAATGGGAAGCCGACCCGGCCCAGAAAACTTCCAGCACTCCCGCCTATGCTCTCTCCGATGCCAAGGGCTTCCAGGACATGGCCGGCGGCAAGGCCAAGGAGATCTCTGGCCTGGTGGTGAAGGATGACGAGACCCTGGATGTGCAGTTGAACAATCCCGACCGCTTCCTGGACCATAAGTTCGGCATCTATTGGATGGGTGTGGTACCGGTGGATAAGCTGAAGGCCGATCCCCAGTACCTGTCCAAGCCCAACCCGGTGGTCAACGGTCCCTTCCAGGCCACTCAGATCGACGCCACCGGTCGCCAGATCGTGCTTACCCCCAACCCCAAGTGGTGGGGCGATAAGCCCATTATCCAGCGCATCGAGGTAACCATCGCCGAGGAGAACTCGGCCCTGGAGGTATTGGCGGAGAAGGGACAGGCTGACCTCGCCTACTCCTTCGCCGATGTGGCCACCCGCCTTAAGCTGCTTGAGCGGACGCCTGGCGCCGCCAAAGTGTCCTTCAAGCTGCCTTCAGGGGTCTACGCCAGCTTCCACTGGAACGTGCCGCCACTGGATGATATTAACGTGCGCAAGGCGCTGATCCACGCCATCGACTTCAAGCAATTGGCGCAGACGGCTACCGACGGGACGCTACAGCCCTGGCTGGCGGCGCTGCACCCCGAGCTGATCGTGGGCTGCTACAACCCAGATTCGGAGAAGTATTTCGCGTATGATCCGGCGAAAGCCAAGCAGGAGTTGGCTGCCTCCAAGTACGGCAGCGCCGACAAGCTGGGCAAGCTGCGCATTACCCCCAATACCACCAGTGTACCGGTAGGCAGAGCCTTCCAGATTATACAAGAGTACTGGCGCACCAACCTGGGCATCACCGACGTGGAATCGAAGCCTCAGCCGGCCGGCTTCGGGGCCGATGAGAAGTTGATCAATCTGGACCGCCAGAGCATCGGCGCCCGGCCACCCGACGATGGCTTATGGATTTCCCAATTCAAATCCAATCTCATTCATGCCACCCGCTTTATGGCCGGATATAAGAACGAGGCGCTTGATAAGGTAGCCGACCAGCTCTCTGCCCTGGACCGTAAGGACCCCAACTTCTGCAAGACTGTCCAGCAGGCCGAGAAGCTGTTCCTGGACGACTATATGTTGCTCCCCTTGTGGCGCCAGAGCGGTGACTTCGGCATCGTCCAACCGTGGGTGAAGAACCTGAAGCTTAATCCCTTCCTCGTGCCCTACGGTTTGATGTTCCCGCCTTTCGCCTACGTCGCTAAGCACTAGCCCGGCGATAGGTTCAATACAAATCTATCCACAGATTACACAGATTACACAGATTAAATACTTGTTAAAAAATTAATCTGCGAAAATCTGTGAAATCTGTGGATAATTGTCTTTTGTTACCGCCCGCCTTCTTGCACCGCCTCGGGTTTGTAGCGGCGCAGGCGCAGGTCGGCCTGCTCCTTGTGGCCCCAGAAGCCTTCCAGGGCGCAGAGGCGCGAGCAGTACTCACCCACCAGCACACTGGCCTCGGCGGTGATCTCCTGGTAGGTGACGGTCTTGAGAAATTTGCCCACCCACAGGCCGCCGGTGTAGCGCGCCGCGCCCCTGGTCGGCAGGGTGTGGTTCGTGCCAATCACCTTGTCGCCGTAGGCCACGTTGGTCTCTTTCCCCAGGAAAAGGGCGCCGTAATTGGTCATGTGCTCCAGGAAATAGTGCGGGTCGGCCGTCAGGATCTCCACGTGCTCGAAGGCCAGCCGGTCGGCTTCTTGCACCGCTTCCGCCAGGCTGTCGACCACGATCACCTGGCCGTAGTCGCGCCAGGAGATACTGGCAATATCGGCGGTGGGTAAGATGGTGAGCTGCCGCGCTACTTCCTGGATGGTCTCCTGGGCCAGCGTGGGACTGGTGGTGACCAGCACGGCGGGAGAGGTGGGGCCGTGCTCGGCCTGGCCCAGCAGATCGGTAGCCACCATCTCGGCGTCGGCGGTCTCGTCGGCTACCACCAATACTTCCGTCGGCCCGGCCAGCAGATCGATGCCCACCCGGCCGAAGAGCTGGCGCTTGGCCTCGGCGACGTAAGCATTCCCCGGCCCGACCAGCATATCCACCGGCGCCATCGTCCCGGTGCCCAGGGCCATGGCGGCGACCGCCTGGATGCCGCCCAGGATATAGATTTCATGCGCTCCACCCAGGGCCATCGCTGCCACCGTGGCGGCGGGAGGCTTGCCGTGCATGGGGGGGGTACAAGCCACGATGCGCTTTACCCCGGCGACCCGCGCCGTGACGATGCTCATGTGGGCCGAGGCTACCATCGGATAGCGCCCGCCGGGCACGTAGCAGCCGATGCTGTTCACTGGGATATTTTTATGGCCCAAGATCACGCCGGGCAAGGTCTCCACTGCCACATCCTGTATGGCCTGGCGCTGCGCTTCGGCAAAGCGGCGCACCTGGGCCTGGGCGAATTTCAGATCGGTGATGGTCTGTTCCGGCAAGCTGGCCAGGATCTCCTCAATCTCGCCCTGGGAGAGGCGGAAATCCGCCGGCGACCACTTGTCGAAGCGCTCTGACAGCTCGCGCACCGCTACGTCGCCGCGCTGGGCCACATCCTCCAGGATGCTCTCCACGGTCTGGCGGACCCTGGCGTCGACTTCCTGCGAAGCCGCTTTGCTGATGCCTGCTTTAATGATTTTTGCCATGAGGCTGCTCCTGTACATCTATTTGCTGGTCTTGTTACGTATGATTATCACCCACAAGTGCGCTCGGGTCAATATTTACCGTTTCTTCGTTACGTGGTAGTCTTATCAGAATCTTAGAAAGTACCCGGTAACTTCGGCTATACTTATGGCAAAGCGATAGAATGAAAGCGGAGGAGAGCATGAGACAGCCCGTATCGCGCCGCCAGGCGCTTCAGCTTGGCGCTTTAAGTTTAGGATCACTCTTGTTGGCCGCAACCGGCTGTGCGACCACAGCGCCACCGGGCGCCGCTACGGTGGCGACAGCAGCGGCGCCGGTCGCGGCCGGAAATGCGGCCGCTCCCCCGCCGGTGGCGCCGTCTGCCACCACCGTCCCGCCGACCATCGCCGCGCCTACGACCACCGCCCCACCGCCCCATCTCAGCGCGACCCCAGCCGCGCCTAGCGCGACCCCGCCACCACCCAGCGCCACGGCTACCCCTGCGCCGGCGCCGGCGAACACCCCAGCGGCCACGGCAGCCCTGGCTACCGGTATGGCCCAGGCGGGCGCGCGTTACCTGGATGCGCTCAGCAGCGGCCAACGGGACAAGGGCGCCTTCGCCTTTACGGACGCGGAACGGCAGCGCTGGCATTGGACGACCCCCAGCGGCTTTCCGCGCCACGGCCTGCCCCTGAAGGAGATGAAAGGCGAGCAGCGCACCCTGGCGTTGGCCTTGCTGCGCGCCAGCTCCTCCGAGATGGGCTACCAAAAGGCATTGGACATCGCTTCGTTACAAAAAGACCTGGGGCTGGACCCAGAATTATATTATGTGAGCATTTTTGGTGACCCAGGCAGCAAACCCTGGGGCTGGCGCTTCGAGGGGCATCATTTGTCGCGCCAGTTTACCGTCGCGGGCGAGAGTGTCGGCGTCACACCCCTCTTTCTTGGTTCCTGGCCGTCGGTGACGGATGCGGGCCTGCGCGCCCTGGGGCGCGAGGAAGACGCGGCGCGCGAGCTGATCACCTCGCTCACCGGCCCACTCCGTTCCCAGGCTATGATCCAGAATACTACGCTTACCGAGCATGTCAGCGGCAACCTGGCGAAAGTTACCCCACCGGCTGCCACCGGAATTGCCTATGGACAAATAAATGCGGCCCAGCAAAAGCTGGTGATGGAGATCATCCGCGCC
This sequence comes from Chloroflexota bacterium, assembly GCA_009692745.1. GTDB lineage: Bacteria > Chloroflexota > Anaerolineae > Epilineales > SHYO01 > SHYO01. Next base: position 17,390 of record SHYO01000068.1, on the reverse strand, counting down.
TACCTGGGCGTGCAGCCGGACAGCGTTGCTGCCTCCATGTTGGGGCGCATCCAGCAGGCAGGATGGGACCAGGTGCGCTTCGGTTGGGCCGGGAGCCTGGAGCCGCGCAAGCCCCACTACTACCGCATACAAGGGCCGACCTTTTTGATGGAGTTCGATAATTCCCGCAACAGCGGCACGCATGTACACAGCGTCTGGCGCGATTTCGAACAGGACTATGCCTACAACGCCCTCTGATATGGTGGAGCAGGCAAAACCGGCGCGCAAAAGTTGGCTGAGACAAAACGGGCCGCGGCTGCTGGCGCACGCCGTCAGCCTGGCGCTGCTGGCCGAGCTCGCCGTTACCTATCTCTACGGTGGCTTGGCGAACCCGGAACGGTATAGTATGCTGCGCAGCGGCGCCCTGGGCCTGCTGCTGCTGCTGGCCTCGCTGGCCTGCACCCCGCTGAGCACGCTTTTGGGGTGGAGAGACTTCATCCCGGCGCGGCGGCCGCTGGGCCTCTACGGCTTTACCTTCATCGCCATCCACCTGCTGACGTATGTGCTGTTTGACAGCGGCCAGGATGGGGGGATTGTGCTGCGCGACTTGGCCGAACGGCAGGCCATGAGCGTGGGACTGGTGAGCTTTCTTTTGCTGCTCCCCCTGGCGCTGACCTCCACCCAGGGCTGGCAGAGGCGCCTGGGCAAGCGCTGGCGCCCCTTACACCGGCTGATTTATTTTGCGGCGCCCCTGGCGGCGCTGCATGTATTGCTGCTAGAACGCGATTTTCGCGATGCAGCCTACGCCTATACCATCGTGGTAGCGGCGCTGTTACTATCGCGGCTGCCCCCCGTGCGCCAGGCAATGGCGCGGCTGCGCCAGCGGCAATAGCTGTTCTGTCTGCTTGTACAATATCTTGAGCCAGGACTTGCTTAGCATATTCAATTCATTCTGCCTATCGATCTGCGCATCGCGCGATCATTGCGCCTTCTCGACTTTTCCGCATGTTCAAGATTGACGTGGCAGGGAAATAGTTTATACTGCCTGTACCATCATCCCCCTCGCCGCCGCCTGCACGATCCTATCGCCACACCTGCCCCGCAAAGCCCATTTTACGCCGGAGATTACAGGAGCTGGCGGGAGTTTACGGGACGTAGCGGCAGACCAGAAATCTGGAGCCGGAGAGGTACTAATCCTTGGAGAGGGATGGAAACCAATAAGATCCTCCGGTCTCCGACGTGTTGTTTACGTTGGAGAGCTACTAATCCCTGGCGAGAGCAATGAAAAGCCCGCCTAATATATCCTGAGGTGCAGCCATGTTTTCGCAACTGTTGCCGAATGATCTCGTCAGCGCTATCGTTGAAACTATCGGATTGGCCTCTATCCTCTACTCCATCTACCGCCTGCTGGTGCGCCGCTTCTTCTTTAACTGGTATCTACGCCGCATCGAGCGCCGTCTCTCGGCCCGCCCCATCGCGCTGGCTATCGGTGTGGGTAGGGACATCGAAGCTGCCGCCAAACAATATCTGCACGACAAGAGTCTGCTGATTGATGTGGTGCCGTATTACAAAGCCCCTCCTGCGGGCCAGACCTTTGTGCCGAAGAGCGAGTTTCCCGAGATCATTAAGGAGATGCATGCCATTAAGGAGCAGATGGTTAAGCAGAGCATCACCGAGCTGTATATCTTCTACGCCGGCCCCATCTCTGTGTCTATGGCGATTGGGAATGTCTTCCGCAACTTTGTACCATTGAAGATCTACAATCACAGCAATGCCGCGGGGGGCTACGACCTGGATCTGAAGCTAGAGCGGGATGGTTCCGCCTTTACAGTCTGAGGGCCGGGTGTGACGGGACGCGCGAAACTCCCCTTCCTCCGGGGGGAAAACCGGTGTATAATGGGGTATACAGCGCCGCTGCACGCTGCGAAACTCCCCCCCGATTTGGAGCAAAAAGCGGTTTTCGCAAAGGGAGCAGGTTAGGGGCGGAATTCGAGGGCGCCGGCATATTACCGGCGAGCTGTACGGCATTCAGAGAGGCGGAATCGCTCTTGCGCGACATTTATGTCTCAAAGTGCCGTTCCCAGCCGCCGGGTTGCAGTGGCATAAATCCTTGGAGAGGGATGGAAACATACCGTTCAGCAAGACGGTAAGTATGCAGGTATATCTCTTTCGGGTAGCCCCTAAGTCGTTTTTATGCTACTCTTCCCTTGGCAGTTCCTCAGGATCACAAAAGGTTGCAGGCGCCTTAGCGTTCTTTGACGTGACACTTGTTTTGTCTTACAATATTGCTGGACGGATCTTCCTAAATCGATATTAGGCTTTAAAATTTTATGCTCCATGTATATCTCGCACCTTTTTCGATACACTTAAGCAAGGTTGTGGCGGACAAAGGCTCCACAGCCTGGTCGAAGCCGTATTGCTTTTAGTCTCTATCTCATCCTCTATAGAGAGATTGGCGTGATCTCGGAATCTTAAAGATTATCGTGATTTAAGATATTCCTTTTACTGCCCTTTACTACCTGTTTAGAGGAGGTGCGGATGGCTGATTTTCAAGACCCTGTGACCGGTAATCCTATCACCGCAGATCAACAAACCCAGGCGGAGAAATATTGGGCCGCTTGTCAACTGGACCTGTCTCAGGAAATAATTTCTGAGGGACCTGTCCAGGTTTGTGATCGGCTGTACGGCTGGCTCGACCGGCAAAGCCGCCAGGTCTATGCTGGCGGGCAGTTGCTGGTGCCCCTCTGCCGCCATGCCCGGACCAGCTTCTTGCCAGATCATGCTTTGTTGACATCGGCCATAGCCTGCTGCCTGGGATATAGTGACCAGAATGTCTCCTGGCTACGCCTGGCGGCCCTGGCCCACGAGTTCCCGGACGAGGTGCGCCAGGACCTGCTGCGCCAACTCCCCATACCGCCCGATTGGGTAGCCACAGCCTGGCAAGACCTGGACCGGCAAGGGGCAGCCCTGCTAGTCGAGAAGCTCCCCCTGGTTGAGTGGCAGCTTGAGCCACCCTCCACCTCCGGGCCACGCTACATCCTCTGGCTAGCCCACCTGGTGGCATCAAACCGGCTGGAAGTTGCGGGGGCGGCTAGTGCGTTTAGCAGCCATCCTCTGGCAGGCGAAGGCCAGCGGGTGGGGCTGATCTTCGGTGGGGCTACCAAGATCAAGGACTACGTCTTCGAGTCGGCCAAATTGCCCGACATTCGCGGCGCCAGCGCCTTACTGGATCGCATCAACCTGCTGGACATTCCGGCCCTTTGGGGGCGCCATCCCCGCTGGTCACGTGGAGATCCGGTTCCAGAAACGGTGGCCCGGCGGTTCGACGAGGTACAGGCAAAATACACCTGCCTGGCAGCCCCGGAGTGCATCATCTACGCTAACGGCGGCGACTTGCTGGCCCTGGCTCCGGCGGAATGGGCGGCGCAGATGGCAGCCCAGGTGGAGCAGTTGTATGCCAGGGAGACGCTGGTAGCCGGTGCAATAGCTGTGGCCGGCACCTATTCCCTGTTGGAACTGCAATATGGCGTGGCCTGCACTGCCTCCTGGCTGGATGAGTTCCGGGCTGCCTGGCTGGACCAGGCCACCCGGCCATCCCTGGAAGCCTATTACGGCCGGCCCGAACCGGGCCAACCATACTACCCCCTATTCGAAAAGCGCAAGAGCTTCGGCGAGCTGGTCTCGGACCTGGCGCTAAAACGCTACCGGCGGCGCGAGGGCAACCCGGATGCCCACGGCCGCGCCAAACCGATCCCCTTTTTCGAAACCCTGCCCCATGCCCAACGGTGTTCCTCCTGCGACCGGCGGGGGGCTATCCTGCAAATCCCCAACCTGGAAGACTACTTGTGCGAGCCTTGCGCCCGCAAACGCTGGGTGGGTTGGTTGACCAAGCGGACTAAAATCCAGGAGATAGATACCTTCACGAAAAAGCTTCGCTGGCAGCCGGAAGGGGTGGATGCCTGGTATCGCCATTACGAGCGTTGGCTGGCAGACCGAAAGGCGCTGCGCGACAGTTACTTTCGGGACCTGACCCAGAAGCAGCAGGATGAGATCGATAACCCCACGGACCTGCAAGAGATTGGGAGCGCCTCCCGGCCGCGCCGCTTCATCGGCATCATATACGGGGATGGCAATAACGTGGGGGCGCTTATTGAGAAAATCACCTCCCCCGGCGCCTACCGCCAGTTTGCCGGGCGCCTCTACCAGGCGACCCAGGATGCAGTCTTCGGCGCCCTGGCCCGCCATCTCCATCCCCAGGCGCGACCGGGGGGCGAGCTCTACCATCCCTTTGAAATTCTGAGCATCGGCGGGGATGACCTCTTCATTATCGTACCGGGTGACCAGGCCCTGGAGATCGCCGGGGATGTGGCCCGCAGCCTGGAGGACGCTTTCCGCCAGGCAGGTGAGGATTCCAGCCCCGTGCCAAGCCAGCCGGCGGAACTACAACGGTATCGCCCTGCGGCGTATGATGAGGCTCCGCCCCATGTCAGCCTCTCCGCCGGGGTAGTGATCGCTGCCGAGGATAACCCTATCTATTTCCTGCACGACATGGTGGCGGAGCTGCTCAAGTCCGCCAAGAAGCTGGCCAAGGGGCTGAAGGAAGAGACGCAAGCGGAGGTGAAAAGCGGGCGCCTACCGGCCCGCTTTAGCGGCGGCACGGTGGATTTTGCCGTACTCAAGTCGGTTACAATGGTCACCTCCTCCGTGAGCAATTTCCGCCAGGAAGCTTTACAGGTCCACGGGAAGCAGAGCGACCTGTACCTCACTGCCCGGCCCTATACCCTGCATGAGCTGAAGGGGCTGCTGGCCACCGTGCGCAAGCTCAAGCAGGTTGCCTTTCCCCGGTCCCAACTTTATCATCTGCGCTCCCAGCTTTTTAAGGGCCGGGTGGTCTCGACTGTCGACTACCTGTATTTCCGCTCGCGCCTGGATAAGAAAGCGCAGGAGGCGCTGTGGGAGGCGTTCGACCTGGCCTGGCATGACGTCAAATACGATCTTGCACCCTGGCGGCGCCGCCAGCGCTTGCCCCAGCAGGGCAAGCAGCCGGTGGCTATCTGGGGTGATAAGTTCAGCAAGGAACCGGCAGCGCAGGCAGAGGGACAGGCCCAGCGGCAGCCCCCTGCGGAAACCATTCTGGCGGACCTGGTGGAGATCTACGATTTTGTCTCAGGGGAGGATGCCGATGGCGCGCCTACAGATTGACCTGATGATCCGGGTGGAAACCGCTCTCAGCGTGGGCGCGGGGGGATCGGCGGGCACCCTGGCCGATAAGAGCGTGGTGCGCAACCGGCTGGGCCAGTTGATCCTACCGGGGTCCCAGCTAAAAGGGCGGCTGCGCCATACTTGCGAGATGATCCTGCGCAGCCAGGATCTGCTAGTGTGCGAGGCGCCCCTGGCTGAAACGATGTGCCCCCAGTATAACGAGGATTGGAAGCAACCTTGCGCGGCCTGTGCCTTATTCGGCTCCCCGGCATATCCGTCCCGGGTGCGCTTTTCCGACCTGGTGTGGGACCCTCTCCCGCCGGGCAGCACCGAAGACCCCTGGAGCGATACGGCGCTGCGGCCCGGCGTCTCCATAAACCGGCGGCGGCGGGTGGCGGAGGAGAACCGTCTCTACCTGATCGAGACTTCTCCCCCCGGCGCCCAGGCGGAATTCCACCGCGCCCGCGCTATCCAGGGTGAGGTAGAGCCAGGACAAACCGAGTTACTTATGGCCGGGCTGGCGCTGCTCTACGCCTGGGGCGGCGGCAAATCCCGCGGCCTGGGATGGAGCCGGCTGCGGGCGGTCGCCCAGGTAGCCGGGAAGCCGGAGATGGTGTTGGACACCACCCATCCGGAAGCTCCCGTGCTCCTGGCGGGATTGGAGGCCATCAGGCAGCTATGAAAACTATCTGGCTGAAGATTACGGCTCAGGCGCCGCTGGCCTTGAACGAACACAAACCGGGCGGCTCCCAGTTTCAAGAAGGGTTGAAATTCATCCCTGGCACGGTGGTGCGTGGCGCTGTGGCCCGCGCCCTGAATTACAGCGCCCGGCCGGGCTACGAGGCGCTCTGGCAGGCGATTACGCAGGAGACGGCCTGCTTCGGCGATGCCGGGCCCGGCATTGGGGCGCGTCCTCACCTGTTGCCCACCACCGCCGCCAGTTGCAAAGATCACGCCGGCTTCAAAACTGCGGGGCAGGGCCACGGCGTCTTTGACACCCTGATTGACCGGTTGTGCTGGGAAACCCTGCAGCCGCCGGGCTTGCTTTATCTGCCAGGCTGCCCCGAATGCGATGGCCGGCTCAAGGCCCAGGGCGGCTGGTATACGGTCCGGTCCGGCAGGTATTACGCCAATATCCCGGTGAGCCACCTGCTGACCCGCGTGGCCATCAACCGGCGGCGGGCGGTGGCGGAAGCCCGGCTGCTCTATTCGGTAAACGTGATGAGCGAATATATGGAAGACCCCCTGGCCTTAGCCGATCTGCCGGCGCGCCGGCGCCTGGCGCCTACGGAGTTCCGCAGCCCGGTGCGCCTGCCCGACGCGGCGGCGGCCCAGTTGCTGGCCCTGCTGCCGGAGCTAGAGGTCTTGGGCGGCGGCAGCTCGCGCGGCCTGGGCCAGGTAGAGGTGGCCGAGGATGAGACGCCCGGCGCGGAGCTGCCCCTGGCCAACCGGCTGGCGGATTTTAACGCCACCATCGCCGGGCGCAAGTCCGGTTGGGAAGCCCTGGCGCGGGGGCAAAAGCTTCCGGCCGGAGGGTATTTTACGCTGGACTTGCAGGCCGAAGCCATCCTGGAACGGGACTGGCAACCGGCGTATGTCTACGATGCGGCAGCTCTGCAATCGGAGAGCGGCTGCCAGGCGCCGCTGACGCTGGTGCGCAGCTATGCCGGCTATAGCTACCGCAGCGGCTGGCAAGGCGCCTGGGGCTTACCCAAAGAGACGGCGGCCACCACCAGGGCGGGCAGCCTCTTTCTCTTCCATACGAAGGACCTGAAATCCTGGGCAGAGGCCCTGGCCCGGTTGGAGGAAGATGGCATCGGCGCCCGGCGCGGCGAAGGTTTTGGCCGGGTGCGTGTTTGTGATGAATTCCACACAGTTATGCGGGAGGAAGCAAAATGAGCGATCTCACTGTGCGCCGGGAATTAGCCATGAACCGGGCCATCGACCGGCACCTGGATGCGGTGGTGCGCCATGCCGGTTCCCTGGCAGAGAAACTGAAGGACAGCGGGATGAAGGAGAACCAGATCCGCAATGTGCTGAACGTGGCGAGCGAGACGGAGAGCATTGAGGCGCTGGCGAACTTTATCCGCTACCAGATTGGCAGGTCCGCCGAATGGGGTAAGCAGGGATTCGGGGACCACCTTGTGGCCGCCTTTGCCCAAAAAGGGGAAGTCTACCGCCTGGCCGGGGAAGCAGCCCAACAGGTTTACACGGACCTGCAAGGGGGCGCAGATGCGGGGGAGACAATGCCCACCCAAGAGGAGCTCTTCACCGAGGCGCGCATACGCCTGGCCCGCCTGCTGATCGGTTACCTGAACCGCTGTTTCCAGTATTCCAAGAAGACAGGAGTGTGGACATATGCTCTTTGATACCTTCCACAACCGGACAATTCTGACGCTGGAACTGCGGGCGGAAACGGCGGTGCGCATAGGGGCCGGCCGGGCGCTGGAGCCTACCGGCGCGGACTTGCCGGTAATTAAGGATGCCACCGGCCGGCCTTACATTCCCGGCAGCAGCCTGAAGGGCGTATTGCGGTCGCGCCTGGAGAGCTTCGTACGGGCTGTGTACCCGGGGCGCAAGGGGGCTTGCAACCCGTTACAGGACACGGAACGGTGCATCCGGCCGGGAGAGTGGCAGCCCGGCGCCTGGGTCACCCGGCAGGGGCAGCAGGTATGGCAGATAGCAGCGACGGAAGAAGCGCGCCGCGCCTGGCGCTATCCCGCCGGGGGCATGCCGGACGATGAGGCCGTGAGCGGGCCTTTCGGCATCAGGGACCTGGGCAAGGGGTTGGAAGCCAGGCAGGATGTGGAGCTGGCGCGGCGCATCCTGGCGGAAAGCTGCCTGGTCTGCCAGGTATTCGGCTCGCCCTGGCTGGCCTCGCATGTCTATTTCCGGGATCTGGCGGTGGACCCGGCCTACTGGTTCAACCAGTTGCAGGTGCGCAACGGGGTAGCCATCGACCGGGATACGGAAACCGCACACGAGGGGCAGCTCTACGACTATGAAGTCGTCCCGGCCGGCACTCGTTTCACCGGCCAAGTGGTGGTGGAGAATGCGACGGACTGGCAGTTGGGCCTGCTGGCGGCGGGATTACGGGAGATGGGAGAGGGGCGGTTGGCCGTAGGCGGCGCCACCAGCCGGGGATTGGGTGTGATGACCCTGGACTGGGAAGGTTTTATGGTAGATCAGGCCCACCTCTTGGACTACCTGGCCGACAGCCGCCAGGGGCAAACGACGATCGATGCGGCGCTGGTGGTTACCTGGCGCCGCAGCCTGGTGGCGCATCTGCGCGAGGAGGGCGGACATGCACAAGTTCCTGCTTAATGAGGCGATTATCACCTGGGTGATCGAACCCGATGGCCCCGTGCTGGTCAAAGCCGGAGAATCGGGGCTGGACCCCACCCGGCCTGATATGGAGTTTGTGCGCACGTGGCACCAGGGACGGGAGACGGTCTATCTGCCGGGCTCCAGCTTGAAAGGGGTGATCCGCGCCCAGTGCGAGCGCATCGCCCGCACCCTGGCTGCGCCGGAGAGCTGGCAGCAGCCGCAGACCCGGCTGGCCTGCAATCCTCTCAAGGACGAAATTAGTATGTCCAATGGCAGTTGCAGTGAACACTTTAACAGTCTCAAGAAGAAAGATGAATACAAGAACAAGGAATTGCCTGCGCCTTTAGTTTACCGGCAATCCTGCTTTGTGTGCCAGCTCTTCGGCAACACGGCGCTGGGGAGCAGGGTACGCTTTACCGACGCCTACCCCCCCACTCTGGAGGAATACGAGCAGGCCCATCCGCAGCTCAAAGCTAGCTGGGACCAGGCGAAACTGGCGCGGGGAGAACGGGAAAGGCAGATTGTGCCGACCGAAGAGCGCCACGGCGTCGCCATAGACCGGGTTTTCGGCTCCGTGGCGGTCGGTCCCTTCCTGTTCGAGGCAGCTACCGGCGGCAGCTTCCACGGCAGTATTTACCTCAAAAATTTTACCGTGGCCCAACTGGGACTGCTGGCGCTGGCCCTGCGCGACCTGGCCGAGCAGCGAGTGCTGCTGGGCTTCGCCAAGTCCCGCGGCCTGGGTCGCGTCCAGGTGCGCCAGGAGCGGGTGACGCTGCGCTATCCCGGCGGAGAATTCCTGACTATTAAGGCAGGAACGCTGCATGGCATCGGCGCGCTGCTGCCGGAGAGTGTGCGGCCGGAGTACGGCCTGCAGGCCGGCGACCAGACGGAAGTGGCGGGCCTGGCTTACCAGGACGACGGTTGGGGCGGGAAAGAAGTTACCCTGACCGGCAGCCAGGCCATACCGGCGCTGTGGCGGGCCTGCGTGCCGCAGTGGGCGCAGGTGGTCCGGCAGGGGCGGTAAATCCCATGACAGGAAAGGTAAGCATGGCGCAAACAGGATATACGGTCAGTGGGTTGGTGGATACGCAGACGCTTAGCACGCTGCTGCAGGGCTTTATCGGGAAGCGGGCAGGATTTGGCCTGGTGCAGCGGCTGGATAGGATTGCCTGGGTGGCCTATTCCCAAGGCACAGCGAAACTCTACTTCGCGGGGGCTGCAGAGGCGGAGGCCGCCGATGGCCAGGGGCTGGCCACGTCCTGGGAAAAGGGGCGGCTCTTTAACGCTGACGTAGAATGGCGCTGGCAGAAGCTTTCCGGAGAGCGCTGCAAACTGCTGGGATTGAGCGAGGATCAGGCGGCCCTGGCCGCTTATCAAGCGGCCCCCTCCCAGGTATCCTGGCGGGTATGCGAACCACAAAAAGGCCAGGCTAATTTGTTACTCAGCGGCTCGGCGGGCGGGCAAGGGAAACCGTGGATCGAGAGCCGGTTCCCTAACAAACTGGTTTATCCTTTGTGGAATCGCAAGACAGACCAGGGCAAGCCGCGTCCGCCCAAGCTGGTTTACCTGGAATACCAGGACGAGGCAAGCGGGAGTGTGCAATTTTTGCGCCTGATGGGGCTGGAATAACCGGGAGGGAACAACCTATGTACGGCAGAGATCGCGGAGAGCAGGGGCCGGTGGCGCCCAAGCCCTTCCATTATATACCTTTCGCCGCCAGTTGCCAGCGGGGGCAGCCCGCCGGCCACGATGTGTACCGGGCGGGGCTGCTGAGCGGGAAAATCGGCGGGGAGATTGAGGTCTTGACGCCGTTGCACATCGGGGCGGGGGGAATCGAGCTGACGGAGAAGCTGGCGCCCAGCCTGGCTAAGAATACGCCCTTGATAAAAGCCTTTGTGAAGAGCGGCGGCCGGCGGGTGATCCCCGGCAGCTCCTTAAAAGGGGCGGTGCGCTCCATCGTGGAGGCGATTACGCCCTCCTGCGTGGCGAAGACCGCGCGCAGCACACAGGTGCCGCGCGGCCTGGGGGAATGCCAGAAGCCGGAGCAGCTCTGCCCGGCTTGCCGTATCTTCGGGGCGCTCGGCTACCTGGGGCAGGTGCAGTTTAGCGATGGGGTGCAGGAGGACCGGGCCGGGCAGATTGTGGACCTGCCTTCCTTGTATATGCCCCGCGGCAGAGGTGAAGCCCGCGGCCGCAAATTCTACCACCACGGCAAGCCGGCAACCGGCAACACCCCGGTGGAAGCCGTGCCCGAGCACACGCGCTTCGCATTCAGCCTGCGCTTCGAAAACCTGCGGCCGGAGGAATTGGGGGTGTTGTTGATCGCCCTGGGCCAGGGTCCCGCTCCGGCGCTGCATCCCAAGTTGGGCGGGGGCAAACCGGCCTGCTATGGCACGGTGGAATTCCAGCAGGTGCAGGCGACCCTGGCGGGAGGCGCGGAGAGCTGGCTGGATTTCGACGCCGCCAGCAAGGTGGGAGTTATCGCCGATTACGTCCAGTCAGCCCTGGATAAACCCACCTTCCTGCTGCGCCCGCAGTTGGAGGCGCTGGCTGAGGCGCTGAAGTATCCTAGTGGGAAAGATTGTCCAGGGGGAATGTACTAATAAGTTAGCCAGGTGAATTCCTGTCAACGGATTTCTTAAAAGGATTGAAGGAATTAGAGGCCAGATATACGACCTAAGGACTTGTAAAAGTATAACTCCGCAGATTTGACCGCACACGTCAGACTGAATGTTCGTCGCAAAGTGCGGAGTTATTCTTTGACGGGCCCTAAGCATCTGATAGAAGAGTAAAGTCAAATGAATCAAAGGCCAATCCCTAGAGATTTGATGTTTGATCTGGCATCTATTATCGTCGACTATAATGCTCCCGATTTGATGCTACCATATCTGCAAAGAAAAGGTTACATCTCCACAGATTATGGAGAAAATGTACAGGGACCACCAGTTCACGATTTGGAGTATGCTATCTACAGACATCTTCTTGATTATGATCCTGTGATCACTCTAGCCCAAATCGTAAATGACGTGACGCTCATACGACTTGCCAATGATTGTATTGAGAACGGGTCCTTCATGCTGGGAGATAATAAAGAGGTGGTCGCCCGAGCTATTCTGGAATCTCTAAATATTCCTATCAAAGGGGGAGGTATAGAAAATTCTGGACTACAGTATTGCCAGCAATGCGTAAGGGAAGTGATAGACAAACTAATACCGTACATGACGGTTGAAGATTTTGAAGAAATCGAGAGTGATTTGCGGGATCTTAATCTAAGCGTTTGGGCCGAGGTTGAAGAACTCCTTAAGCTAATATTGATTTTTTACCGCCATTCTTTTATAAACCTTGACGACACGGAACTAGATGAGATTTTTAATAACGCACTACTGAAGAAAAGCCTCGGGCCAATCCTCCATTCCATGAAGGATGTACAAAATTCATTTCAACCTTCTACAATTAATCAACAAGGAAGTGAACAGACCGCAAGATTAGTAAAACGTCGGCAGTGGGAGTGTGATAGAAAATTCAAACGGGTAGCCCCATTCACCGGCCTGGATATTGATACAATCATAAAGCTGATTAATCCATATAGGAATGTGTATGCGCACAGAAAGGATTCAATTATTAAAGACTTAGGAGTTAGTCAGGTTCTTGCATCAGTACGAGCATTGGAGGGAGTTCTTTCGAGATTCGCTGAATGCCGGATCTGTCCAATTGCAATTGTACTAATAGGGAGAGGCGAGGATGCTTATAATCGTGAGATATACTATTATGTAGAGGAAAAGGATTCCAAAGTAGCAAAATATTTACCTAAAAACATTCGTTGGCTGTACAAGCCAGGATGGAAGAGTTATCAGCCGCATGGCAATTACTATTTACTCTCTTACCGTATGAACGGTTGTTATGATCCTATGATCTTTCCTCAAGATGAAATTTTACAGGAACTGAAGAGCATTCAAGGGAATTGATTTTATTTTCATTAAACCTGATCTAAGGACTAAATATGGAAGAATCCCACTGGTCCATCGCCGATGGTATCGCCCAGGAGTTGGTGAAGCAGGGCACCGACGTCAATGAGGTGGCTAAGGTCAGCGGTTACCTGAGCCAAAACCGCAACCGGGCGGATTTTTTCAAAATGCTGGATCTATTGGAAAGGAACGGCAAACGGCTGGCCCGCAGCCAGCAGACGGCGCGCTATTACGCCGATATTCGCCAGGCCTGCCAGCGCTTAAAGCCCATCGCCGATGCCGGGGAGATGGCCGAGATTTTGGGGTGGGCAGTGCGCTTGATGCGCTACTATCCGCGCGCCTCCCAGGTGGCGGAGCGGCCCACGACCCCGCCATCCCACCCCCCTGCGGCTACGGGGCAAACCACTGCCACGACACCCGCTGCGCCCACTGCCCAGGTGTCGCGCCTGGAAGACCTACAGGTTGATATGGTGCTGGAGGGGCGGGTGACAGGCATCCAGCCTTTCGGCGCTTTTGTGGACATCGGCCTGGGACGCGGCAAGGAGGGACTGGTGCATATCTCGCAGCTCAGCGAGCGGCGGGTGGCCGACGTAGCCAGCGTGGTCAGCGCCGGGCAGTCGGTGCGGGTCAAGGTTGTCAAGATCGAGCCACAGCCGGGAGGCAGGGTGCGCATCGGCCTGACGATGAAGGGCGTACCTCAGCCGTGAAAGAGAACACGGCTGAGGGTTTGCTTTTGTGAATATGTCATTTGACCGGCGTAAGGAGATGAACCTATGGCCCGTCCCCCCTGGCAGCCTGTAACCCTCACGGATTACCTCAAAGGTCTTTACGGCCAACCCAACCTAACCCTGGCAATCGGCACAGTTCTGGTGGGACTGTTGGAAAATGTCCTGGCAGCTTTTATGGGAGACTGGGAATTTAACGGGATTCCCGGGAGCCTGATCATCACAGTAGTCCTGCTGATCCTGTTATTTGCCCTCTTTTTCTTTTATCGCTGGCGTACACCGCTACCCGTGATTGAGATGCGCGAAAAGGCGCCAGAGGGGAAAGCAGGGTTGGTGCTGCTGCTGAGCACCCTGAGTGCTCTGCCCCGCGGCTCCCCGGAACAGGTGAAGCAGCGCATCGCAGCAGTGGACCAGGCCGTGGCCCATATTACAACGTCCCAGCCCTCCGATCTGCAGGATGGGGATTTCGCGCCCTTGGTGGGCACGAACTTGGAGCCGGAGTTGCGCGCCCTGGAATATCACCTGCGAGAAGATAAGTTGCGGGAATGTTGGATCATCAGCACCAAAGATACCAAATCCAGTATGGGCGGGGTGATGAAGGGGTCGGAAGCAGTAGGTGAACTGTTGGAACGCTGGTTTCACCATTTTCATCCGAATAGCGGTGTCCGCTTTCACCGCCAGGACTATGTCATCGCACCACGAGACTATATGACCCTATGGCAGAAGGTGGATGGCATCTTCCGCAACGGCGATGTGAAGCCAGAGTCTATTATCTGCGACATTACCGGGGGTTTGAAAACTATGAGTATTGGCGTAGCCCTGGCTTGCATGGGAGGAAACCGCGATATGCAGTATATGGCATCAGATCGGGATTGGCGAGGCGAGCCACTGACCAAAGGACAAATGGCGCCAATCCTGATCAGTGTCAACCCTCATCTGGTATATAACGGAAAGAGCCAACCGTAATGTCGCTGGACATCTCGATCCGTGGGTAGGATAATCCAGGAGGTGAAAACCAGCCATGATCCTGCTCAACTTCGCTCATCCCCTCACCGAGATCATGCTGGCGCAGCTCAATGCCCTGGCCCAGGAGCCCATCACCCAGGTGGTGGACGCGCCGGCGCACTTCGACGCCGGCCAACCCTTCACCCCCCAAACCCTGGCGTTGGTGGAGCAGGCGCTGCAGCGCGGCGGGTTGACCGGCAAGGACTTACAGACTCAGCCGGTGCTGGTTAATCCGCCCTCGCTGAACTTCATCACCGCCCTGCTGTTGGCCGAGCTGCACGGGCGCACCGGCTATTTCCCGGCCATCGTGCGTATCCGCCCGGTGGCGGGGAGTGTGCCGCCCCGTTTCGAGGTGGCGGAGATTCTCAACTTGCAGACGGTGCGCGAGGAGGCCCGCGGCCGGCGCTGATCTTCCGGGGAGATGATGTATGCGACAAAGGAATTTGCCATGATCGCCAGTTTCCTGATCACCCTGCGCCCCACGCACCCGGCGCCGCTGGGGCGGCACCTGGGCCGGTCGCTGCACGGACTGCTGATGAATCTGGTGGCAGGCGCCAACCCAGACCTGGCCGAGCGGTTACATGGAGACCAGCGGGTGAAGCCTGTCACGGTCTCGGCGCTGCTGGGCCGCTTCAACCGGGAGGGGGATCGCGTGGTAGCGATGCCCGAAGAGCGGTATACGGTGCGCTATACCGTGCTGACGGATGAGGTTTTCGCGGCGCTGGCGCAGATCCTGATGGCCCGGTACCTGGGCGGCCAATTGGCGCACATCGACGGCCAACCTTTCCAGATCGAGGGGATCGCCGTGGACCCCCAGGAAACCGACGGCTGGGGGGGGATTACCTCGTGCCAGCAGCTTTACGAGCAGCGCAGCCAGGCGCGGGATATTACCTTAGAATTCTCCAGCCCGACGGCGTTCAAGACCGGCGATACCACCTTGCTCTTTCCCCTGACGCGCAGCGTCTTCGGCAGTTATCGCCGGGCCTGGGACACCTTCGCCGATATGCCGCTTTCCTCAGATTTGCTGGATTTTGCCGAGCAGTACGTAGTTACTTCGCGGTACCACCTGGAGACACAGGTGATCCGCCCGGAGGGTTACCAACTGATCGGCTTCACCGGCCAGTGTACCTTCCGAGTGCTGCGGACGGATATGCCCTACCTTGGCGAGCTCAACGCACTGGCCGATTTTGCGCTGTACTGCGGCACGGGGATGAAGACCACCCAGGGGATGGGGCAAACGCGACGGGTAGTATAGGGAGATGAAATCCATGATCCTGCTCAACTTTTCGCATCCGCTGGCGCCTGAGCAACTGCAGCGCATCCACGCTCTGACCGGGGAGACGGTGGAGGATGTGCGGGGGGAGATGGCCTATTTCGACCCTGGCCGGGATTTCGCGTCCCAAGTGCGGAATCTGGTGGATCAATTGGGGCTGTCGCCGGAGGAGTGGCGGACCTGTTCCTTGCTGGTAAATCCGCCAGGCTTTCCCCATGCCACGGCTGTACTGTTGGCCGAGATCCAGGGGCGCGCTGGCTACCTGCCGCGGCTGTTACGCCTGCGCGCGGCGCCCCGGCGGGGACTCTTACAGTTCGAGGTGGCGGAGATTATCATCCTGGAGGGCGTGCGTCGCAGGGCGCGTATCAGGCAGCGGCGTGCTACTAAGGAAGAGGAACCCCCAGGCTCGCCAGCTTCGGCATCACCCTGACCCCCCCGGCGCCGATGGGGCGCACCCCGGTCTGTTCCACTGTGGCAAGGGTGGCGGTATCCAATTGGGCGGCCATAATATCGAGAATGGCGGCGGGGAGTGGCTGGGGTAGGTCGATCCAACGTCCCAAAGCCTGGTATACCTGTCCGGCCAGCAGCCAGCGGGCGGCTTCTTGGGCGGAGAGGGACCCGGCGGGGGTAGGCCGGGACGCCGGCCGGGGAATTTGCGGCGCGGCGGCCAGCCCCAGCTTCTCCATAGTTTGGGCGACCCTGCCGGCGGCGGTTTCGGCAATGACGACGGCGCGGGGAGAAAGGGTGCGCAACACATAGGGGCGGATTTGGGAGTGATGCACGATGGCCGCCAAACGCTGCGGGTCGTCGGATTCCAACAGGGTCGTATGTGCTAAGCGGATGGTGAAGCGCTGCTGCGCCCAGCTTTCTATTTGCTGCCGCCAGGCGGCCGGCAGCCCGTCCCGGCTTTCGCTGTTTAGGAGGCGCAAGGCGGCTTCTAATTCCAGGCCGCGGTTCAGGGCGCGCCCCAGGCTTTGGGAAGTGAGACGGTAACGCAGGGTCTGGCCGTCCCGTTCAATAAAATCCGCCATGGCTTCCAGCAGAACGAGGGTAGATGGCCGGACCTCCCGGCTGGCCGTGATGGTGAAATCCGGGGACAATAGGAACGGGGTCCCATGTGTATCCGGCAAATCCAGAGTGCCTTGCAACAACTGCCACCCAGGCGACGTAAGGCGGAAGAGCTGGTGCGGCGGGCTTGCATCAGCCGATAGAATGCCCCACCAGGATAGTGGCTCTGCAAACCAGGTTTCAACCAAGGCTCGGGCTGCTTCAATGCCTGCCTCCTCTTCCCACCAGGGGGTGAGCGACCACAGGTCCGGGCGTTGGGAGGCTAATGTCTCAATAAACATGGAGAGATTTATAGGCGTGGCAGGAGCGCAGGCGCTGAGAGTTGCCAGAACATGGCGCAGGTGTGGGTAGAAATTCGGTGTAGATGGGCCGGTGGTGATAGAACCATTCAAACGAAAGCGGCGCCACAAGGTGTGTTGGTTAGCATTATCGATCTGCCAGGATTGCCAAAGATGCGAGAAGCGCTCTGCCTCAGGGGCAGCTAGCCAGACCCATGCCCGCGGCGATGGCGCTAACCTGCCGTTTACCGTCTCAACCAAACCGGCGGATTCAGCCAGGAAATGGGCAAAGCGGATGCGCCCGGTCTGTAGCTCTGACCGCAGGCCTGCCAGGTTTTCTGCGATGGCCAGGCGCCGGTTCAAAGCGTGGCAATAGCGCATTGGCAACCAACGCTGCTGTAGGGGCACGATATCTTGCCGGCATACGCATCAAGCTAAGAAGAGTCGAATAATAACTGATAGGTGTTGGGATGCTTTTTGCGTTTGTTCATACGACAGCCGGCTTGTTGAGTGCGCTGCACATCCTGCAGGGCCTCCCGCAGTGCTGCGAGACCTTTGGCACAGCCAA
>SHYO01000067.1 GCA_009692745.1 Chloroflexota bacterium | reverse complement strand
GCGCCTGACCGTATACGATTTCTACGTAGCCGATGAAGTCTTCTTTTCCAGCACTGCCGGAGGTATCTTTCCTGTTAAAGAAATCGACGGGCGGATCATCGCTGATGGTCGGCCGGGCCCTGTTACGCGGTTGGTGCATGACGCCTATCAGGCCCTGTTGGAAGCCGGTACGCAAAGCATACCCGTCTACCAGTGAGCCGTGAGCCAAAACCTATTGACAAAGCGCCCGATTGTAGTATATAATAGCCTCACTTGGCTAAAATGTCGACATTTGGACAGTGTGAATTTTATCGCAAGCCTGCTGGCGCTTCGCCTGTTTCTACCCTGACTAATCTGAGATGGCGACGTGACCAACACCCTGGTGAAAGAAGCCAAACAGTGACGAGCAATAACGGCTTGACCCCCCTGGAAACAGAGACCATTGCCACTCGTGTCTTTCGTCAACTGCAGAAAGCGATCTACGCCGGTCAGTTGAAACCAGGGGAGCGGCTGGTTGAAGCCAACCTGGCAGAGGCTTTGCAGGTTAGCCGGGCATCGGTGCGCGAAGCCCTTTATTTGCTGCAAAGCAAAGGCCTGGTTACGACCAGGCATCGCCGGGGCACCTATGTCATAGAGCTCAGTGATGCGGACATTCGGGATATTTACAGCCTGCGCATCCTGCTGGAAACGTATGCCGTCCGGTTGGCCGCGGAAGTAGTCACCGATGAGGATATTGAGCATTTACAAAAGCTCATCGATGACTTGCGCGAAGTAGCCAAGCTCAGAAAGCACGAGCAGATCGTCGACCTGGATCTGCGATTCCACCTCGAGATCTGTCGTTTCGCCCGCAACAAACGTCTATTAGATACCTGGCGTAGCATGGAATCGGCACTCAGGGCCTTTCTGCTATTAAAATACGGCTTATACGACGATTCTCCCGAGATTGCCAATAGTCATCAACCTCTCATCGATGCCTTACGCCAGCGTGACCCCGATAAGGCTGAAGCCGTGTTACGCAGTCACATTTCCGAAACCGCAGAACACGTATTGCACAGCCTTGAAGAAGAAAAGCTGGTAGAAAATATAGACCAGACCAAGCCGGGCAAAAGCGCGTAGAAATTCTCTTTCTCGGTACAGCAGAATTAAGGAGTTTTTCATGAAAAGAGTGGTGGCTTCAGAAGGTCGTGCTGTAGTCGTAGATATCCCGGAGCCGGAATTGCGTCCTGGTGAGGTTTTGGTAGCTCCAGCTTTTTCGGCTATCAGTGTTGGCACGGAAACCCATATTATCCACAGCACTGCGCAGGCCGAAACCATGGGCCAGGACCAATACCCCACGTTGCGCAGCCCCCGTGCCCCGCAATTGCGCAATCCCGGTACTCGTTGGGAGGGGCCGCGACCCCGGCCACAAATTCCCGGTACAGCCGCTATCGGCTACAGTTTGGCGGGCACTGTCATCGCCGTTTCTCCTGAAGTCACCGATATGAAACCGGGGGACAAAGTGGCCTGTTCAGGTAATCAATGCGCCGTTCACGCCGAACGGGTTGCCGTCCCTCGCAGTCTGGCGGCCCATGTCCCTGCCGGTGTACCACTGGACGAAGCGGCTTTTATCACCCTGGGTACCATTGGCATGCATGGCCTCCGCCGCACCGGCTGCCAGTTTGGTGAGACGGTTGTCATCCACGGCCTGGGATTATTGGGTTTGCTGGCTACCCAGATTGCGCGCCAGGCAGGTATCTATGTCATTGGGGTAGATATTGATGACCGGCGGGTAGCTCAGGCGTTGCAATTGGGCGCAACTGCTGCGGTGAATCCCAATAAAGAAGATCCGGTTGAGGCGGTTTTGCAAAGGACCGATGGCTTTGGCGCCGATGGCGTTGTGCTGTGCGTTGTGACACCCTCCAGCGAGCCGTTGAATCTCTCCTTCGATATGAGCCGGCACCGTGGTGTGGTGGTGGGGTTGGGCCTCTTTGGCATGTGCATCGACCGGGAGCGCATGTATTCCAAGGATGTCACCTTTTATCCCTCCATCGCCTATGGACCGGGACGGTACGATCCGGTCTACGAAGAGGGTAATGTCGATTATCCTATCGGCTATATGCGCTGGACCGAAAGCCGCAACATGAAAGCCTTCTTGCGCTTGCTGGCAGAGAAGAAAATCGACCTGTCCTTTATGGCGCCTGAGCGCGTTCCCATTGCCGAAGCGCCGCGCGCCTATGAGATTCTCAGCCGGCCTGATCGCCCACCTACAGTGCTATTAACCTACGGCGACTAACGTGCGAGGACGCATACAGAAAGCTCGTAGTTGTGGATTATAGGTATGGGTTGTGTTGATAAAATAAGTTTGCTCAACCGCAAAGGAGAAGCTAAAGGAGGATAAATACGTCTGGCATTTTCAAGTCGAATTCTTTATAATGTTTGTCCAACCTGATGTCCTAGAGTTCTCAACCAAAAATCAAGGAGAAAGTTATGTCTGAGCAGAAATCAGGTCAAAGTCTATCTCGGCGCGGATTTTTAAAATATCTGGGAGGCGCTATTGCTGTGGCTGCGGTTACCTCGGCCTGTGGCCAAACGGCTGCCCCGGCCGCGCCCACAACGGCTCCCGCCGCCCCGGCGGCCGCCGCCACTACAGCTCCTGCTGCGGCCAGCAAGCCTTTCGCCGGTAAGGAACTCAACCTCTACGTCGGTAACCACTGGGACGCCAACGTCAGGGACTTATGGGTGCCCTTATTCCAGGATAAGACCGGCGCCAAGGTGAACTATACTTCCATCGGCTCCGGCGACGCCGACGCCAAGTACGCCGTCTTTGCCGCCTCTCAAGATTCGTCCCAGGATATCTTCTACGCCTGGGAAACCCTGGTGGCCAAATATGCCCGCACCCTGTTCGAAGATCTGACCCCCTCGTTTAAGAAGGATGTCCTGGCGGGTGTCAATGACGTGCCAGTCAAGTCCATGACCTTCCTGGGCAAGCTGTATACCATCCCCTTTGACTCCAACATGGCGATTTTCATGTGGAACACCGATCTCTATAAAGCGGCGGGCTTGCCGGATAAGGCCCCGGAAAGTTGGACCGAATTTGCGGATTTCAGCAAGAAGCTGGCCACAGGCGGCAATTTTGCCACCCTCTTCACTCTTGGTGACGCCAACTCTAGCTTCTTTACCTTCCTTACGCTCTTTAACTCCACCGGCGCCGAAGTGATCAGCCAGGATTTGAAAAAGATTCAGGTGGACACACCTGAAGGTCTACTGGCTATGCAGGCCTTCTACGACGGCGTCGTCAAGGATAAATATATTGACCCGGCAGGCTTGACCATCAATAGCTCTATTGAGCAGGGTAAAGTCTTCCGCGGTGGCAAGATCGGCCATTATTTTGCCTTCCCCAACCACTACACCCTGGCCCAGGACCCCACCCAGTCCCAGGTCGTGGGGAAGTGCAAAACTGGCATAATTCCGGGCTTGAAGCTGCGCAGTGGTTCGGGCAACGGCTTTGAAGGCTGCGCTATAAACAAGTATTCCAAGAACAAAGAGCTGGCTATGGCCTGGCTGGAGCACACCGTCTCTCCTGAAGTGCAGAAGCTGGTAGGCACCAAGTGGGGCCGCCCACCCTCGCTGAAGTCGGCCTTTAGTGATCCCGATGTGCAGAAGGCTGCGCCCCAGTTCGCGGCCGTAGCTGAGCAGGTAAAGTATCCTGCGCGCCGCTATGGCTCCCCCTTCTATGTCGACGTGGGCCAGGTGTTCAATGATGAAATGAACAAGATGCTTAAGGGAGGCCCGTCGCCCAAAGATACCGCGGCCAATGTTCAGAAATTAGCCCAGAAGATCATTGATGATTACTGGGCCAAGGCCGGTGGTTAAAGACCGGGGATAATCAACTTCCCTGTCTTGCACTTCGAGGGCCTCCGGCCGGAGGCCCTCGATACCTCCTTTGATGGCCTCTATTTCCTTGGTAATGTCGTTACTTGCTCACTTTAGGAAGGTAAGTTTATGGGTACGGAAACTTTAGTTCCCCCTAAAGCAAGCCGCCAGGCCATTTTTTGGCAGCGCTTTCACCGGATGGATGAAGCCAAGTTTGGGGTTCTGCTCTTATCACCCACCATACTGATCCTGGTGATCTTTTTGGTGATTCCCATCCTGTACGCTATCGCCATGAGTACTCAGCAGGTAGAGCTGACTATCTCGCCCGACTGGAAGTTTATCGGCCTGGCAAACTATACCGGTCTGCTTTCCGATAATCGGGTGCTGGATTCCATTCCCCGCACCCTATATTTCGCATTTTTTACGATTTTGGTGAGCACTACCCTGGCTTTGGTCCTGGCCCTGATATTAAATGAGCCTTTCCGGGGACGGCAAATCGTCCGGGTGCTGGTCCTGCTCCCGTGGGCTGTAGCCCCGGTCGTCAGCGGCGTCATGTGGCGCTACATCTTCCATCCCAGATATGGCTTGATGGATGCTATCCTCTACTCCTTGGGGTTTATTAAGCAGTATATCGTCTGGTTTGACGATCCGACAGTATCTTTGAGCATTGCCAGCCTGGCTACCGCATGGAAGGGGGTGCCCTTTCTTACCCTGATTATGCTGGCGGCTATGCAAAGCATTCCCGAATCCCTCTTTCGCGCCGCCAAGATGGACGGCGCCAATGTGCTGCAGCGTTTTCGCTATGTTACCCTACCGCACCTGCGCAGTATCTTGATTTTTATTATTGTGTTACAAACCATTGTCTCGTTACAGGTGTTCGATCTGATCTATACCCTCACCCGCGGAGGGCCTGGCGAGGGAACGGTGGTCCTCAATTTCCTTACCTATTTGAATGCCTTCGAGCGTTTGAGCCTGGGCAAAGCCTCAGCTATGGCCATTTTGCTGGCTGTATTTATCATTGTGCTTAGCGGCATTTCTCTCAGTTTTACTGTTCAGCGCCGCCAGAAAGTTTGAGGGGATCTATGCAGATGAGATCACTCAGGTGGGCCCGCCCTACACTCCTATATGCCCTGGTCGCATTATTCTTACTCTGGACCCTGGCGCCAGTCCTTTGGATATTCGTCATGAGCGTCCAGCCGGAAATTAACTATGTGGCGGTGCCGCCTCAACTTAATTTGCAGCAGGTTAGTTTGCGCTGGTTCTGGGAGATGTTGTCTCAGCAGGACATTCGCGACGCTCTGAGGAATAGCCTCATCATCTCCTTTATGACGATGGTGTTTTGCCTATTCTTCGGTGCGCTGGCGGCCTATCCCCTCTCGCGCCTCAATATGCCACGCAAAAATCTCTTTCTGACCCTCAGTATTATGGCGCGCATGATCCCATCTATGGTGCTGATCATTCCCCTGTTCCTTTTAATGCGCGATCTCCATCTGCTGGATACTTACATGGCATTGATCATCACCTATTCTACGTTCCTTTTACCTTACGTGATCTGGATGATGAAAAACTTCTTCGACCAGATCCCTTACTCCTTAGAAGCTGCGGCGCGTATGGATGGCTGCTCCAGGTTGGGGGCTATCTTCCGTATCTTGCTGCCCTCTATCGCCCCAGGGGTGGTGGCCACCGCCATTTTTGCCTTTATTGGCGCCTGGAATGAGTTCCTCTTTGGGCTGATCCTTTCCACCCGCAATTCCATGCCTATCATGGTCAAAATTTCGGCCCTGGTCAGCGCTTCGTTCCATACGGATAACTCTTTAGTGGCAGCCACGGGCGTGCTGGCTATTCTGCCGGTAGTCGTCCTGGTCTTCGTGCTAAACCGGTATATCGTGCGCGGCCTGGTCGAAGGCGTTAAGTTCTGATGCATGTTGGACAAATTTAAAATTTGTCCAACAAAATGAGAAAAACTAATTCAGGGAGCAACGCTATGAGCCGGGTTACACTGCGTGGAATTGCAAAAAGTTTTGGTTTGGTCCAGGCCGTTAAGGAAGTCTCGTTAGACATCCCCGACCATACCTTCGTCACCCTCCTGGGACCATCAGGGTGTGGCAAAACCACTACGCTTAACCTGATCGCCGGCTTGGAGAAGGTAACCCGGGGCGAAATCCTGCTAGATGGGATTTCCATTACAGATTGGGCCCCCCATGAGCGGGGAATGGCGATGGTCTTCCAAAACTATGCTCTCTATCCTCATATGAATGTCTACGAAAATATGGCCTTTTCCCTCAAGCTAAAGAAGGTGCCTAAGGCTGAAATTGACCAGCGGGTGCGACAGGTGGCCAAGACTCTGGAGATAGACCAGTTGCTGGACCGGCGCGTCTCCCAGCTTTCCGGCGGCCAACAACAGCGGGTGGCCCTCGCCCGGGCCATGGTCAAGGAGCCCAAGGTGTTCCTCTTTGATGAGCCTCTCTCGAACCTGGATGCTGCCCTGCGCACTCGCATGCGCATCGAAATTAAGAAGCTCCACCAGCAACTGAAAACCACCTCCATCTTCGTCACCCATGACCAGGAAGAGGCCATGATGTTATCCGATTTCATCGCTGTCATGCGAGATGGTATCGTGGTGCAGTATGGCCCCGCCGCCGAAATTTACCGCCGCCCGCAGCATCACTACGTGGCGACTTTCATCGGCAAACCCCGCATGGGCACGATTGACGGTAACCTCAGGGTCGATACTTCCAGTGTCAATTTCGAGGCTAAAGGTATGAAGCTATCCTGGCCTCGCGGCGGGGCCAACATGCCGCTGATGGATGTGCCTGCCTGCTTGGGTATCCGTGCTGAGGATGTGCGCTTGCTAGATACCAACGGCGCTGCATCATCCGATACATTTACCGGTGAGGTCGGCTTGCTTGAACCGCTGGGCTCTGATACGTTCGTTGAAGTTATCCGGGATAGTATGAATCTGACTGCCCGGGTTGAGCCGGACCGGCAAGTACACGTGGGAGATAAGGTAGCCGTCCAGCTTCCCAGAAATAAGCTACATTTCTTTGAAAGCGTCTCAGGCAGGCGTATCGACATATAAGTTAGCGCGCAGATGGCAGGTAATTGTTAATGACCGAAACCCGTCGCCGCAAAATTATCGCTGAAGATATCTTCCGTGTGCGGTGGATCGATGATCCGCAACTCTCCCCGGATGGGCAATGCGTTGCCTTTGTCGTAAGTGGGCTTGACCGGCAAAGCGACGCATCTACCTCGCAGATTTATATCATGGCGCTCGATGGGAGTCACCCTATTCTTATCACGCCGTTGGATGCTCGCGAGAGCAACCCCCGCTGGTCTCCTGATAGCCGCCATTTAGCTCTGATCTCAGACCGTAGCGGGGCACCCCAACTTTGGAGCGTAGCCTTCGCAGGGGGTGCCCGGCCGGGGGCAGCTACCCAGCTTACGTCTACTCCCTACGGTGTCTCCAATCCCTGCTGGTCCCCCGATGGCTGTCATATTGTTTTCGTAGCGGCCATTGATGACTTGCCAGGATGGCTGCAAAAGCCGGCTGCGCCCTATCCTTTGATTACGTCCTTGAAATATAAAGCCGATGGCATCGGCATCCTCCCTACGCGGCGGAAACATCTTTGGATTGTTCCTGTATCTGCAGATCAGGCGCCTGCCGATAACCAGCCTATCCAGATCACTTTTGGCGATGGGGATGATACCATGCCGGCCTGGTCGCCCGATGGCGCCCATATCGCCTTCCTCGCCAACCGCACGCCACGTCGTGACTATAATCAGGTGATGGATATCTGGCTGGTGTCCCCCACCGGTTATGCACCCCGGCTGCTCACCGCCAGTCTTGGCGCTATCCGGACCCTAAGCTGGTCTCCCAATGGCGCTACTCTAGCCTACATCGGTCATGAGCGGGGCGATACCCAGGGGGTGAACTTTTCCCTGTGGGTAGTCCAACTGGACGGTACCCCTTCACGCAATCTTACCCGCCACTTGGATCGCAGCGTGGGGCTGGTGGTGCGCTCCGACGATTTGCGTGGCATGCAACCGCCGTCGCCGGCCTGGACGGCCGATGGCGCTTATATCTACTTTGCCTTTGCCGAGGGCAGTAGCAGCCATATCGCCAGAACCACATTGGATGGCACGATAGTTACCATTATCTCTGGCGAGCGAGCCTGCCTGGCTTTTAGTCTGCAATCTGCAGTAATCGGTGGCGCACTTTCAGGGCGCCTGGTCTCTGTCATTGCCGATGATTTGCAACCGGGCGAGATATATTTGGCGGACCTGACCGGCGCCGGCGAGCGGCCTGTGACGGCCTTTAACGCCGCCTGGCTGGCGGAGTTGATGCTGAGTCGTCCCGAGCGCCTGCTGATCCAGGCCGATGATGGCAACGAGGTCGAGGCCTTTCTGTTGCGCCCACCGGACTATGTGCTGAGTACTCTCAGCCCGGGCCAGCACTATCCCCTGGTGGTACAGGTGCATGGCGGCCCGCACTATGCTTTGGGCCACCGCTTCTACTTTGAGTTTCAACGGTTAGCTGCCCAAGGTTATATGATCTTAACCCCCAATATCCGGGGCAGCCAGGGATATGGCGAAGCCTTTGCCACCGCCATCCATGGTGATTGGGGCGGCAGAGATTACCAGGATCTGATGCAGGTAGTCGACATGGCTGTGACTATCGATGGCGTAGATGCGGCGCGCCTGGCAATCACTGGTGTCAGTTATGGCGGCTTTATGACTAACTGGGCCATCGGCCACAGTCACCGTTTCCGGGCTGCCATCTGCGAGAATGGTATCAGCAACCTGCTCAGCAATTTCGGCACCGGTGGTGGCGGGCAAGCCTTCTGGACCTCGAGCATGCGGGGTACGCCTTATACTATGCCGGAGCGCTACCGTTTGCAGTCGCCTATAACCTATGTGGAAAATATGATCACGCCCCTGCTGCTGATTCATGCAGAACAGGACCACAACTGTGATATCGGTCAGAGCGAGGAGCTTTTTGTAGCCCTCAAGCTGCTGGCTGAACCGGGTACAGCGCGGGATGTAGCATTTGTGCGCATCCCCGCCGAGGGCCACCTGATGAATCTGGTGGGCCGACCCTCCATGCGCCTGGGAAGAATTGCGATTATCGATCAATGGCTAAAGGATAAGCTTTAGTCTGTAGAAACATCAGTGTACTTTCTTTTACCTGCCATTAAGGAGGAATTGCATGACAGGAAAACGTTTTGAAGGGAAAACCGCCATCGTTACCGGCGCCGCGCGTGGCATGGGACGGGCTATCGCTCAGACCCTGGCCCGTGAGGGCGCGGCTGTGGTAGTAAATGATGTTAAACGTGAAGGCGCCGAGCAAGTGGTCCGTGAGATTGAAGCGGCGGGAGGCCAGGCCATGGCCTACATCGCCGATATCAGCCGCGACAATGAAGTACACGCGATGGTCCAGGCTACGGTGGCCCGCTTTGGCACCGTCGATATTCTTGTCAACAACGCCGGTATCCTGGGAAACACTCGCCCTCTGGAAGAGATCCCCGGCGACGAATGGGACCAGATGATGGCCATCAACGTTAAGGGCGTATTTAATTGCACCAAGGCAGTGCTGCCCCTTATGAAAGCCCGTCGCTCCGGCAAGATTGTCAACGTCTCTTCCTCCGCCGGCCGCAGTACCAGCACCTTCGGTGGCGCGCATTATACGACTTCCAAGGCCGCCATCCTGGGTTTGACCCGCCATACGGCCCGCGAAGCGGCTCCTTATAATATCAATGTAAATGCCACTGCACCGGGAAGTATGGATACCGAGATGGTGCGGGAGCGCGCCACCCCCGAGCATATCCGCAGCGAAGAGCAGAGCATCCCTCTGCGCCGCCTGGGAACCGCTCAGGATGAAGCCAACCTGGTAGCTTTTCTCTGTTCCGATGAATCCAGCTACATTGCCGGCGCCACTATCGATATTAACGGCGCCGATTTGCTGCTATGAAAATACCCCTCGGCATGTTGGACAATTTGCCAAAATTGTCCGCCTTGAAAAGCGTGCGGCTACAAGCCGCACCTACAAAAGGTATTTTCATCCATCATACTGCCCGTAGCTGGCATGGTAACTACGGTAAGAATTCTTTCTAAATTATAAATCATGGAGCCCTTACAATGACTTTTCGCGTCTTTCAGGTTGATCCGATCGATTGGATGATGCCTTACGAATATGAACACGAAGCTATGCAAAAGTTGGGTGGAGAGTTGATCATCGGCAATTGCCAGAGCGATACCGATGTAATTGAGCAGGCTCAAGGCGCCGAAATCTTGCTCCTTTCCTGGCAACCGCTTATCACACCACGCGCCATGAGCGCATTGTCCCATTGCCGTCTGATTATCCGCTGGGGGGTAGGATACGATATGATCGATGCCGATGCCGCCGCCGAGCGAGGCATCGCCGTTGCCAACACCCCTTCCTACTGTACCGAGGATGTCGCCGAGCATGCTATCGCCTTGCTGACCGCCGGGGCGCGCCGCGTACCCTGGTTTCAGGAGCGGATGCGCCAGGGCGGTTGGCCGCAGGCCCAGGCCAACCCAATCTACCGCATGCGTGGTCGCACCTTAGGCATCATCGGTATTGGCCGGATTGGTTCCGCCGTAGCTTGGCGCGCCCGGGGTCTTGGCCTGCGGGTTATCGCCTACGATAAATACCTCAAGGATGACGAGGTGCGCGCCCGGCAGGCCGAGCCCGTTTCTCTCGACCAGCTTTTGGCCGAAGCAGACTATATCAGCATCCATGTGCCTCTTAACAAGGAGACGCGCCATATGGTGGATGCTGCCGTGCTCCAGGCCATGAAACCCGGCGCGCTGTTGATCAATACCAGCCGCGGGCCGGTGATTGACGAACAGGCGTTGATTCGAGTTCTGGCAGGTGGCCACCTGGCCGGCGCGGCCTTAGACGTCTTTGAGGAAGAGCCCCTGGCCCCGGATAGCCCCTTGCGCCAGATGGAGCACGTCATCCTGACGCCCCATTATGGCGCCTATTCCGTCCAGAGTTGGCCCGACATGCGCGTGGAGCTATGTCAGGCAATCGCGGATTGGGTACAGGATGGCTGGTCGAAACAGGTGGTCAATCCCTGGGTCCGCCCAAATCTCCGGCCTCGCATGCCGGTGGAAGCGTAAACTTGCAAGATTATCCTGCCATGAGTTGTGTATGCCAAGGGAGAGAAAAATGATCCGCATCGGCATCGTTGACCTGGATACATCCCATTCATCTTACTACACTGCCTGTATCAACCGCCTGGATGACTTGCGGGTGACGGCCGTCTGGGATGGCGGTGCCGTCCGTCCGGCGGGGTATATGCAGGATTTCGCGCGGGAGCATGGCATCGCACAGATTTGCACCACCCTGGCTGAGATGGCACCCCTGGTAGATGCTGCTATGCTGCTAGGTCAGAACTGGGACCTGCATCTGGAGCGGGCCCGCCCCTTTCTGGAAGCGGGCAAGCCGGTCTATGTCGATAAACCTATCGTAGGCCGGTGGCGCGATGCCGTAGCCTTGCTGGACTTGGCGGCCCGCACCGGCACGCCCATCATGGGCGGCTCCTCCCTGCGGTATGCCAGGGAATTGGTCGAGCTGCGTGAGCAGCTTCCCCAGCTTGGCCCTATCATTTCTGCCTTTGCCTCCGGTCCCGGTGATTTCCTCAACTACGGCACTCACATCGTCGATATGGTAGGCGGTTTCTTCGGCCCCGGCGCCGAGGCGGTAAGTTATATCGGCGGCGGCAGCTCGCACTTGATGCTACTGGAACGGCACGGCGGCCCGCCGGTCATTTTGCAATTCTCCGGTGGCTTGAACCATCACGATAATGCCTGTTACTTATCCATCACCACAGAACGGGGCATCCGCGCCATTCAGCCCCAGGCAGGTTGGGGTATCAGCGAAATTCTGGTGGGCAAGTTCGCCCAATTTGTGCGTACCGGCATCCCGGCCACGCCGTTCGCCGATTCCCTGGAGACAGTTAAAGTCATTTTGGCGGCTGCTGAGGCGCGCCACACCGGCCGGCGCATACCTCTCGATGCGATCCCTATCGATGCCAGCTTCGATGGCGCTGCTTTTACCGCTGATTATGCTCGTGGCGGTGGATATGAAGGCACCGGGTTGAGCGCCCGCTCCAGGTATAGCTCGCAGAGCTGACCATTCTGAGTTTTGAACGTTACCATGTCCTAAAACTAACGGCAGGCACAAATTTGCGCCTGCCGTTATTGTCACTAAATCCCAGGAGGGTATCTTGGCAAATCCCATTATTAGCATTGCGTCCACCGGCCTGGTTTACCACAACCCGAAACCTTACCTGCGCAGCCAACATGCCTACCATCCTTCCCTGGTGCTGCTGGCGGATGGGGAGTTAATCTGTACATTTGATTTGGGCCAGGCAGTGGAAGCGCTGGACTATCGCACCTACCTGTCCCGTTCCAGCGATGGGGGACAGAGCTGGGAATTTCAGGGGCCTCTCCTACCCACCCACGTTGGGCGGCCAGCCACTTCCTCCGTGCGTACCAGCGGACTCTCCGACGGACGCCTGGTCGGTTTTGGTGGGCGCTTCTACCGCGATGACCCGGAGCAGGGGTTGGTGAACCGCGAAACCTTAGGATACGTACCGATGGATTTGATTCTAACCCGATCCGATAACCGGGGCCGGAGCTGGAGCCCAGCGCAGGAGATTCAGCCCCCCCTGGCAGGACCTGGATTCGAAATCTGCCACCGGATTGTGGAGTTACCCGGCGGCCGGTGGCTGGCTCCTGTATCTACGTGGCGCGGCTGGCACGGCGAAGCCCCTTCAGGTGAGAAGACGGTCGTCCTGATCAGTGAGGACCAGGGGCAGAGTTGGCCGGAGTACGGGGTCATCTTCGATGGCACCGCCGGCGGGGTAATTCACTGGGAAGTTTCGGTAGTATCTCTGGGTGGAGAGCGGCTGTTGGCTGTTGTCTGGGCGCACGATCCCACGGAGGGAAAAAATCTGCCTACGCCCTTTGCCCTTAGCGAAGATGGCGGGAAGAGCTTTTCGCCTGCCAAGGCTACGGGTTTACGTGGGCAAACCTGCAAGGCGCTATGCCTGCAAGGAGCAGAGGAAGGTGGGGCCGCCCAGATCTTATGCGTCTACCGCAGGGATGACCGGCCCGGCTTGTGGGCCAACCTGGCGCGGTTAAATGGCAATGAATGGACTAACCTGGCGGAGCTACCGCTATGGGGCGCGCAGATGGCTTCATCGGGTATGGCAGGACAGACAAATTCCGCCGAAGAATTGAGCAGTCTGAAGTTCGGGTATCCCTCAATGGTGCAGGTTAGCGCAGATGAGGTATTGTTGGTCTTCTGGTGTTGGGAAGATTGTATCAGCAATATTCGTTGGATCAGGTTAAGGGTATCATAGAAACCAGGAAGAGGGAAATAATATGAGTACGAATACGGATAAGGGGCAGGAGCGGAACGCAATGGAACTTTTCCGCCTGGATGGGCGCATTGCCCTTGTTTCAGGTGGGGCAGGGACATATGGCAAGCATATCTCAACGGCACTGGCCGAAGCCGGGGCTCACGTGATTGTGGCTTCACGGGATTTGGCACATTGCCAGGAGTTCGTCAACCGGGAGTTAGAGGGTAAGGGTTGGCAAGGGACGGCCGCCGCGCTGGATCTGGCAGAAGAGAGCTCGATTCGGGAGCTGGGACGGCGGATCCAGGGAGAATTCGGGCGGCTGGATGTGCTATATAACAACGCCGTGCTGCGGCGGGCAGACAGCTTCACCAGGCAAACAGCGGCCGATTGGGAAGCCTCGATGCGGGTCAACGGCACCGGCCTCTTCCTGGCCTGCCAGGTCTTTGGGGAGATCATGGTACAGCAGCAATCTGGCAGCATCGTGAACATCTCCTCCATTTACGGTATGGTAGGACCGGATTTCGGCATATACGAAGGCACCACGATGGTGAATCCGGCGGATTATACCTTTGTCAAAGGAGGGATGATCGCATTGACCCGCTACCTGGCAACGCATTTCGCGCCCCACGGCATCCGGGTGAATTGTTTGAGTCCCGGCGGATTCGGCAGCGGTCAGCGGAACCAGTTCGTGGATAAATATCACCGCCGCACGCCCATGGGACGCATGGCAGGCCCCAATGATATCAAAGGGGTGGCAGTATTCTTTGCCTCAGATGCTTCAGCATACATCACGGGGCAAACTTTGCCCGTGGATGGAGGATGGACGGCATGGTAAATCAAACCCAAACATACCTGGAAATTGTCGATGCGTGGACAGTGTACGACCAGGCGCCGGCTATGTTTCCGGGGCTGGCCTATACACGGGATGGTACCTTGCTGGCCAGCTTTTCCACCGTACCGGATGGTCTGCCCGGTGGGGAGATCCACGTGATCCGGTCTCAGGATCAGGGCCGGACTTGGAGCGCGCCGCTGGTGGTCGGGCGATCCTTGCGGCCAGGCGGCGCTGCTTGCAATTCTGTCGGTATGGCAACCTTGCGGGACGGAACGGTACTATTACCCTTCAATGATGTGCAGACCCAAAGCGGCTTTATCCACCGGAATGCCCGCCTTTACATTGCCCGCTCCACCGACGGCGGCCAGACCTGGGAGCAAGGGCCGGCTGTAGCACAGGATATCCTGGAACCTCTGACGTACGGCCAAATTGTGGAAAGGACCGATGGCGCCTTGCTGTGCTTGGTGTGGGGACGGTATCGCGAAGCAGAACGCTGGCGCTCGGCAGTGCTGTTTTCCCAGGATGGTGGCAGGAATTGGGGAGACTATACGACTATCGCCTATGATACTGCGGCGCGCTTGCGGGGCGCATATGCGCAGCCGGATATCAGCGGCTTCAATCACCAGGGGCAGTTTGACGCCAGCGCCATCAGCGCGCCTTCCTTCCGTCCCCACAGCGCCGTGGATGGGTTTAACGAGACCAGCGTGTTACTGTTGCCGCATGGAAAGCTGCTGGCAATCTTGCGGCAGCAGGGCGTGGCTGGAACAACGGAATTGGATTTCTTCCGCGCAATCTCTATGGACGGGGGCCTTACCTGGACGGGGTACGAGAACACAGGGTACTGCGGCATGTCTCCCTGCCTGCATATCTCCCCACAGGGACGGCTCTTGCTGGCATACCGCCGTTGTGCTCCCGAGGAATATCCTGCTACCCAGCCGGGTTTGAGCATCGCCTGGAGCCAGGACCAGGGACGGACCTGGGAGGATGCGATCACGCTCAAGGAGCCGAAGGGCAGCCGGTATACGGCAGAGTATCAGGTAGGCTATCCGGCTTTGGTAAATACACCTGATGGTGATATATTGGTGGCGTACTATAGCTACGATGGCAATTTGCCCCACCGGCGCTACCTGGCAGCCAATCTGTTGCGGGAGATCACTGCAGGTTAGCCCCTGTGCGATGCACGGGCACGACTTACCCTCGGCTACCTGCCGGCATGATTCAGGAGAAACTTAGTGCCAGGTCGTGTCTCCCAATTCTCTGACCGGCTCATCCAATCTTTGATCGGGCCTTTACCGGCGCAGGTCCGGTCCAATTTTATGAAAGATCTGGCAGCCCAGGTCTGCGTGGGCATATTTCTCTCAGTGGTATCCTCGTTCACGCCAGTGGTGCTGCGGAAGATGGGAGCGCCCCCCTTGCTCCTGGCATTCCACCAATCGGGGGCTTATGTAGGGGGGCTTTTTACCACCCTGAGCGTCATTTTCCTCAGTAGACGTCGCAAGCTCCCGTACATAGTGCTCTCCTGGGGGCTGGGACGAGGCATCTTCTTATTTACCTTCTTGATTTTCAAGCCAGAATGGCTACTGGTGTTAACGGTAGGGTACTTTCTGTTCGAGTCTCTCCCCGGGCCGGGCTACTCCCAAGTCATGTATCAGATGTATCCCGCCCAGTTGCGGGGTAGGTTGATGGCGACTGTGCGTATCGGCATGGCTGCTGCCATGTTGATCACGGCCCCCATTGCCGGGCTATTGCTGGACCGCATCGGTTACCGGGTGCTATTCCCCATTGCCTCCCTTTTCGGGATTGCAGCCGCCCTGATCGTCTCGCGCTGGCAGGTAGATGAGCAGCCTGCTTCCCAGCAATCCGCGCCCCCACTTTCATTCAAGGCTATATGGAGCGTGCTCCTCAGCGACCGGCGCTTTGTCACCTATGCCATGAGCTTAATCTTGTATGGTATGGGAGCGTTGATGATGTCCCCTTTCGTTCCTTTGGTGCAAGTCGACCGGTTAGGTTTAACGTACAGCGACATCGGTGTTTTGGGGATTATCCAGTCACTTTGTTGGTTGGCCGGCTTTTACTATTGGGGGCGGGCAGTGGATCGGCGTGGGCCTATCTGGACCTTGCGCGCCAATCTTATGATTTTCGCCTTGATTCCGGCTACGTATCTGCTGGCGACGCAGGGTTGGATGCTGGTCGTGGCTTTTGCCGCCAGTGGGATTATATCTGGGGGTTTGGACCTGACCTTCATTAACGCTCCCTACCGGCTGGCACAGAACGGCCGGATACAAGAGTATGCAGCTTTGCAGAGCAGCCTACTTAGCCTGCGGGGCTTTTTGGCCCCTCTGCTGGGTGCCTTGCTCTACAGTATGGTGGGAATCAACATGATTTTTGTTATTAGCCTGGGATTGGTGATTTCGTCATGGTTTTTCATCTTTGCTGTAGAGCGTCAGTTACAGCGTGAGGCTGCAGGGGGCAGCGCCGCATAAGACTTTCGTGCCAGAAAGCAGCCTCAGGCTGAGATGGTGGCTCGTCTGGAATTGGATGGAGAATGGTACATTACCAGTATTAATACCTTCGCCAAAATGAAGGCGATTTGATGAAAAGGGGCTAGGGCAGTAGAGTTAGTTTTGCCACAAACCAAAACTCTAACATGCCGAGAAAGCCCATGAATATTCTAACACTGATACAATGTCTGACGCCAATCCTAACGCACACCGCGCTACGCCAATTCAATCAGATCATTACCGGGATGCTGGCCATGACCGGGCGTGTCACCATGCTGGGGCTCTCTCGCTGGACAGATACCGGGGCAGTTATCGCACCATCCAGCGCTGGTTCCAAACGGTGATTCCCTGGGTGCAGGTGTTTGTCTACTTCTTTCGCCAACATCTGTTTCACCCGCAGGAGGTCTACATCTTGGCAGGCGATGAAGTCGTGCTGGCAAAAGCCGGGAAGCACACTTTCGGCCTGGACCGTTTTTTCTCCAGTCTCCAGCAGCGGGTGGTGCCGGGACTGTGCTGCTTTGCCTTGTCGGTGGTCGGCATAACAGAGCGCGTCGCCTTCCCGCTGTATGTAGAGCAAGTGATCCGCACTGAGGCGGAGAAAGCTGCTCAGAAAATCAAAGCCGCCCATCAGCAGGCCCAAGCCACTATCGACCAGCGCAAACCCGGACGTCCCATGCTGAGTATACTCAGCGCGGAGTCGGAATAAGCCCAAAGCCGATATGACCTTGACCCCCGAATTACAGCGCATTCAAGCTATGATCCATGCTGAGTATACTCAGCCGGTTGCTGTCTTTGCTAGCTGGCTGGTTACCTCTTATCTACCTGGTGTTAGATGGCCACTTCGGCAACCATAACGCGTTGGCCATGGTGCGCCAAAGCCAACTGCACCTGATTTCCAAACTCTGTTGCGACGCGGCACTCTGCTTTCCCTATGCTGCTGTGCCACCGCCACAGAGATCGCGGCGCAAATATGGCGCCAAAGTGCAGTATCACCACTTGCCGGAAGCCTGTTTACAGCAGATCACGAAGACCTGCTTGAAACCCGCGTCTATCAAGCCACTCTGCTACATCGGGATTTCAGCCAGCCCCTCAACGTGGTGATTTTGGTCAAAACTAATCTACGCACCCAAGCCTGGGCGCATGTCATCCTCTTTAGCAGCGATTTGGCTTTGTCCTGGCAATGCCTGCTGGACTATTATCACCTGCGCTTCCAGATCGAGTTCAACTTCCGCGATGTCAAACAATTCTGGGGAATGGAAGACTTTATGAACATCAAGGCTACACCCGTTACCAATGCCGTCCATCTCTCTTTTTTCATGATCCATATAGCGGCGGCCTTACGTCGCTCTTTCAGTGTGGCTCCCGCCGCTTTCAGTGTCCTAGATCTGAAAGCCTACTATCGTGGCCACAAATATCTAACTGAAATCATAAAATTGCTTCCGGCAAAGCCAGACGAGTTTTTATTGACTCGCCTGTTTCGCCGCATAGCGGAGTTGGGCAGTATTCA
Source organism: Chloroflexota bacterium (assembly GCA_009692745.1). Classification (GTDB taxonomy): domain Bacteria; phylum Chloroflexota; class Anaerolineae; order Epilineales; family SHYO01; genus SHYO01. Next base: position 4,611 of record SHYO01000067.1, on the reverse strand, counting down.
TCCCATCTCCGCCTCTATCCCTTAATCTGTTTTGGCGATGGTATTGTCTACATGAAGGCTTCTTTTGTCAATTCAGCTCTATTCTACTTAGCAATTAGAGTATTTACATAATATAGTACACACGTCAATAGATTTGAGATATATCTTTTGTGGCCTTAAGGATGTGGTCCCAAGGCCACATTCCCCTGGTCGACCAGAATGGTTTGCCCCGTGGTCGCCCCAGCATCACACGCCAGAAAAATAGCTGCATCGGCAATATCCTCAGCCGTAATTGCCCGGCCTAGCCGGCCCGGTTGGCGTAGCCGTGCCAGGGTAGCGGGGGACCAATTTACAAAGCCGGTATCAACGAAGCCCGGCGCTATCGCGTTCACGCGGACTTCTGGCGCCAACACGCGCGCCAGGGATTTAGTCAGGGATGACAACGCCGCCTTCGCAGCGGCATAGATCAGCGAGCTGCCGCTCGCCGTGTAAGCGGCCCCAGAAGTAATATTAATGACTGCTCCAGCGCCATTTGCCCGCAAATAAGGCGCCGCAGCGCGGATACAATATAGGGGCGCTTTCACATTTACGGCCAGGGTCTGTTCCAGAATCTCGTCTGTCAGCCCCTCCAGATCCTGGTGCGGTACGCTCCTGGTCCATCCGGCATTGTTAACCAGCACATCCAGGCGACCATAATGAGCTATCGTCTCTGAAATCAATCGCCGCGCTTCCTGATCTGATGTCAGGTCAGCCTGGATAGCGATGGCCCGCCCGCCCTCTTTGGTAATCGCATCCACGACTTCCGTCGCCTGTCGTTGGGAGCGGGCATAATTCACCACCACACCCGCTCCCTCGCGGGCAAAGCGCTGGCTCATCGCCCGTCCCATGCCGGTGCCACCACCAGTCACCAATACCACCTTCCCTTCAAGTTTCATGAGCGTTTCTCCAGTTCTTTCCTATTGAAGGTGAAGCCAATCCAATCGCAATAAGTTGAAACTTCTCTCACCAGATCATGCTCTAGCTCTCCTGCTGTGCCTGTCGCCAGGCTGCCACAATTAGGCGCGTGTTCTTGAAGGCTAAAGCCTCTGTCGGGGGTAATTCCTGGGGGGAAAAGAAACCCACTTTGTCCACATCATCAGCAGCCACGGGTGCGCCGCCGGTGATATGAGCTTTGAAAAGAATAAAGATGCCCGCACCGCGCTCATCATCGGTATAGGCTAATACCCTGAAAAGATTATCCAATTCCACCTGCAACCCTGTTTCTTCTAAAACTTCGCGGCGAGCTGCATCCTGCGGACTCTCGCCATAATCTACAAAGCCGGAAGGCACATGCCAGGTGCCCCGGCGCGGGTCTACGGCACGCCTTACCAGCAGCAGGCGGCCTGCATCCTCGATTAATACGCCCGCCCCGGTTTTCGGATCACGGTAATGATGAGCGCCGCAATGCGGGCAAAGGGCATGCGTTGAAGTAATTTGGCAAAAGATATCGAGGGAACCGCCACAATCAGGGCAATACCCATAGGGCCAACGCGCCATAGTCACATCCTTATTTGAAAGGTAAAAGACAAAGGGCGGAGAACGAAACTTGTCACTTTTTCGTTCTCCGCCCTTGCACCGTTCAATGGTTGCGGTATAGCCTAAAAAGAGCTATAATAGCCAGGTGCCGAGGGTGGGACTTGAACCCACATGAGGTTGCCCTCACTCACTTTTGAGGCGAGCGCGTCTGCCAATTCCGCCACCCCGGCCAATAACTTTAGAAATTTACCACACTCAAAAAGGGTAACTAGCTACTTGCTCCTCGAGTATAGTCCAATTCTGCTATGTTGTCAACTTCTTGCTACTCCCAAGCATGAATGAAACCGATCTGATTTCCTCGGCGCAAAATGGCCAGGTCCGGGCATTTAACGAATTAGTGCGTACCTATCAAAGTCTGGTCTACAACGTAGCCTATCGTATCCTGGGTGAGGGTGAAGCCGCCGCCGATGTGACCCAGGAGGCATTCTTTTCCGCCTATCGAGCCATTGGTGATTTCCGAGGTGGTTCCTTTAAGGCCTGGTTATTGCGCATCGTTACCAACTCGGCTTATGACCATCTGCGGCGTAAGAAGCGCCGCCCCCAAACTTCGCTGGAAGAGTTACTAGAGGAGGAGGGAGAGGCTCACGAGATCCTGCCCGATCCAGGCGTAGGCCCTGAAGCCCAAGCCATGCAGAAAGAGTTGGGCCGGATTATCCAGCGCGGTATCGATGCTCTCCCCGAAGAACAAAAAATCATGGTGATCCTCTCCGATGTGCAAGGATTAAGTTATGAGGAGATTGCCGATATTACCGGTACAAATCTAGGCACCGTCAAAAGCCGGTTGAGCCGGGCACGGGGACGTTTACGTGAATATTTAACTTCACAACAGGAACTTCTTCCGGCGCAGTATCGTCTTAAGAAGAATCAAATAGAAGGTAGAGTTTAAATCAATTTCCATGCCGGATTTCTTGAAATCTGTTTTTACATCTAAACATGAGCGCGTGCAAGAGTTACTCTCTGCCTATCTGGATAATGAGATTTCAGATCAGGAACGAGAATTAGTAGAGCGACACCTGCACACGTGTGAAGAATGCCAGGAGACCCTGGCAGAATTGCGCTGGACGACTAACCTGATACAGCAGGTTTCGCCGGTGCCTATTCCCAGATCCTTTACATTGCCCACTACGGTTGAGCCCATCCTAGCCAGGCGCCCTGCTCATCCCGGTCGCGTGATTCACTATTCACTGCGTTGGGCTACAGCCGCGGCTGCGCTACTGTTGGTCGTGGTTGCGGGACGTGATCTGCTGCCGGGCAACAATTCTGCTACTGCCCCAGCGCAGACTGCCCCTAAACACGAGTTACAAGCCCCTCAGGCTCCCTTGATAGCGCAAAACCAACAGGAAAGTGCTCCGGCGCAAGCCACTCATCCAGCGCCAACGCGGACCGCTGCAGGTCAAGTGGCAGAAAAGGCGTCTGCGCCCGCAATTCCGCCGCAGCCTGCTGCCCCTACTCCGGCGCAATCGCAGATAGCTACGGCCAGGCGCTTACCAGAGGTATCGCCGCCTACTGCTACCCCTATACCACCCACTATGTCCCCCTTACCATCCTTTCCCGGTGTTGGCAATACGCCGCCCCCCACCAATGGCCCGCCGGCTATAGCCGCCTTTCAGACTACCATCACACCGTCCCAGGATATAAGTGGCGCATCTGTCACAGGTCCCGCTTTGTCACCATCTGCTGTACCAATTACGGCCTCGATTGCTGCCAAAGTGCCAGCACCTGCCACCGCTATACCTACGACTACGATTCCGGTGCCTACGGCCACACGACCGGCGCCCCCACCAATCCGCACACCTTCGCCGATACCACCTGCACCGACCTCTTCACCTAAACCGCCGGTAGCAGCCCAGGACAAGGCCTTGCCCACCGTGGCGCAGAGCTCTGCGGTCCAGCAGAATCCTGTTCCGCAAGCCACTGCTCCGGGGGTGGCCTCGCTTTCTCAGATTGAGACGCCATCACCGGCACAACCGGAAATTGAGACGAAAGAGCCGCCTGCAACAGCCCCTGGCCTCAACCGGAACTTGTTGTTGCAGGTTGGCCTGCTGCTGGCGACCGTTGGTTTGGGACTAGCTGCCTGGGCTACGCGCCGTTTAGAATAGGATGGATGGCCGTAACATTTACCTGGCAAAGAAAATGCCATGTAGAGAGCCGCGAAGTTTATCAAGGTGGGGTGATAAACTTCGCAACTCTCCACATGGCACGAAAAGTGGGGGAGCTAAGTTAACTGGCCTTCAGCTTTTCTTGAGACTGGCTGGCTACACCAATCCAGAGCAATCCCCGATTAATAAATCTGGAAGCCAATACTTCCACGCCGTCGATGATATGTGGCCCATCCGGCATATCCTTGTCTGCCGGCAACATCTCAGGATGCACATAACAAACATCGGGGGCGGCCCCATATTTTTCCGCAAACCATGCGGCCGCCTCTTTGATCTTGGCCGCCAGAGGGTGTTTCTTATCGGAGTCCTGCCACAACATGCCTTCTTCCAGTTTCATCTATTCATCATCTCCTATTACTTTGAATCTGCGACCTTTTTCACTAACCTGGCCTCCCTCCTCACCGCTATCGAGCATGGGAGGCATCTGGCTAAAATAAGGCCCTTGGGTATAGCCGCCATAAGGTCCGTGTGCGTAGGGATTGGGCGGCGGCGACTGCACCACGATCACCGGCTGCTGCTGGTGGTGGGCAGGTACACTTTGATAACTGCTCCGCTCGGCAGATTGTTTCTCCACTATGGCCTGGCGGCTGGCCATAATAACCCAAACGCCTGCTCCTCCCAAGGGGACGCCTGCAGCCAACCCCAACATCAGCCCCAACACCAAAGCCCGCGCATCCGGTGTCAACTGCCACACCACTATCAGCGCCAGTGTGATCCCGAAGGCGGCCGTCAGCAGCTTGAATAGCGTGCTCATCTTACCCTGCCCTTAAGAATGGCAGGGCCAACCGTCCCTTCATCCCCTTCTCAGCACTACCTGCCGCGGTCCGCACCCGGCTCGCCAAACTTTGCAACGTGGCCGCATCCGCAAACGCCGACTGAAAGCGCACGATTTGCCCGC
>SHYO01000066.1 GCA_009692745.1 Chloroflexota bacterium | reverse complement strand
GTGACAACCTCTGCTTCACCTGCCTGATAGGCGCTATGCACTTCGTCGCGGCTGGGTATATGCACTGGTTTCATGCCCCTATTTTGCCTGACTTTTATGATTTTGACAATTTTACCATTCAACCTACTTTATACCTGAGCAGTTACCCTTCTCTACCATCATCATTACCAAAACGGGCGGCGTCTCTATGGCTTTTGACCTGGCCCACACCCGGCCCCATCGGGCAAAAATGGTAACTTCTCGGTCCGGAGAGATGGTATTGGGAGATAACTTGGCAGAAAGGTCAGCTTCTCGGCTCGATTTCCAGTCAAAAACCTTGCGCTCGCCGTTGGATGAGTTTGAGAAGAGATTTCAACAGAATATGAAAGGCTTGTTACAGCTTGGCGTACACACATTTAAGCCAGAAACGAATTATGGCGATGCACAGGTATTGCCTCTTGAGGGAAAATCGGTAGATCTCATTGTCACCTCCCCACCTTATGCGTCAAATGCGATTGACTATATGCGCGCTCATAAGTTTTCTTTGGTCTGGATGGGCCATGCGGTGGATGATTTAAGTATGAGGAGAAGCAAGTATATTGGGGGCGAAACAGTAGCTGATGTAGAAATCGAGCAATTTCCTTCGCAAACTGCGACAATACTTGGCGAAGTAACTGCCCTGGATAGAAAAAAAGGCGTTGCGCTGCGCCGTTATTATTCGGAGATGACGCGTGTCCTCAGTGAAATGTTTCGGGTTTTAAAATACGGCGGCACCTCGGTTGTTGTAGTAGGCAGTTCGATATTGCGCGGCAGAGATACTGAAACACAAAATTGTCTTGCTGAAATCGGTCAATCTATCGGATTTGAAGTTCCGAAAATTGGGATACGCCATTTAGACCGCAACCGACGCATGATGCCGGCCGGATCTAAAATCAACCTGGACTCCCAGATTCAACAGCGTATGCATGAGGAGTATGTCATCGGATTTTATAAACCTCAATCACATAATGACCTGGATAAGGCGCTATGACCATCTCCGAACTTCGCCGAGAATACCATCGTCACATTTGCGAAGAGATTATTCGCGTCAACAGGCAGAGGGGTTATCTTAATTTCGCAGATTCATCGAGTGAAGCCAGTATTCGAATTGCTTCGGAAATAGCCAAACGCATGGGATACGCAGTAAATACAGAGGTATTGGCTGGACAAACTATCGGGGAACGATTCGAGAGAATTACCCAAGATTTCTTGGAAGCAGCATTCCATCTGCTGCAACATCTTCGGCCTGGCAACTGGCTATATTCCACGCAAAGTCCAATTTCAGATTTTGATCAATATGAGCACCTGGCGGCCTTAAAGAGAATTATACAAGGGAATAACGAGTTAGAGTCAGCGTTAGGCAGAGACTATATTATTACCCCTGATATTGTGGTGGGACGGCGTCCAGTGACTGACCTGGAAATTAACGCTCATGGTACTATTGTGGATTTGTCGGAACCTGTGGCTAATCTAACCTCATTTCGAGAGGCGAATTTCGCGGATTCTCGTATGCTGCTACATGCCAGTATATCTTGCAAGTGGACGATACGCAGCGATAGAAGCCAAAATGCGCGAACCGAAGCCCTCAATCTGATTCGGAACCGCAAAGGCCATGTGCCTCATATTGTCTCGGTGATCGCTGAACCTTTGCCAACCCGTTTAGCTTCCCTGGCTTTGGGGACAGGAGACTTGGACTGCGTTTATCACTTTGCGCTACACGAGTTGCAGGCAACAATTGCCGAACTCAATTACGATGCTCACAGTGATATGTTAAGAATTTTGGTTGAGGGCCGGCGCCTGCGAGATATCAGCGATTTGCCCTTTGATTTAGCAATTTAACCATTGTGCAGCGCTTGACGCGCTACCCCAATCATCCCTGGGCTATTGTCCTGCAGCTCACCGCGGAAGAAATCTCCGTATACCGCCTCATGGGCGAATCTGGCCCGCGCCAGCAGGTGCGCCATCTCAAACCGGAATACACAGTGCAGCCGGACCGGTCCTGTCTGCCAGGTGTCTATCACCTGGCCTGCGGCGTCGAATTCGAACCACTCTGTCACGACAGAGGCCGTCTGCGTAGAGGGCGCATAAGACCATGACTTCATAGGGCAGATCCGGTGTCCGGTGTGGGTATCTGTCACTTCCTGCTCCGCTGTGAAGATCTCCGGCAGAGCTGTGTACAGCTCTGCCAACCAGCTAATATTCTGGTGGTCCAGGTGCACGACCAGCCTGCCGCCGGGGACCAAATGCCGCCGGATGCATCCCAGGCACGCGATCTGATCCTCTGGTGTGAGCATATACTGGAAGGAATGGCCGGGGATGATGATCAGGCCAAAGGTTTCGTTGAGCTCGAAGGAGCGCATATCTCCCTCTACCCAGTGTAAGTGGGGTACTCCGGCGCTTTTCTGCCGGGCGACAGCCAGCATGGGGCCGGAGCGATCCAGGCCGACCAGCCGCAGACCCTCACGCGCAAGCTGTAAGGTAACGCGTCCGGTGCCGCAGGCAACTTCCAGAATGCTTTCGCCGCCAGGAGCTGCCACCGCTGCCAAATCCCGGTAGAAGGCCATTTCCCCCGGCCAATCCGGCACGAGGGCATCATACAGTTGGGCGTAGCGCTCTGCGGAAGTATCGGTCATGGGCGGATACTCCTTATCTGGCTCGATGGTGATTTTCCAACCATGTTCCTACGTCGTAGCGTTCTTACGCCCGCAGCGAGGCCCCCAACCGCTCGGCCAGGGTCTGCACGATTTGGTGGCGCAGGGTGGCGACCTCATCTTCCGTCAGGGTGCGGTCGTCCGCCTGGAACTCCAGGGTATAGGCCAGGCTCTTCTTGCCGGAGGGGATCTGCTCGCCGCGGTAGATGTCGAAGAGCTGCACGTGGCGCAGCAGGCTGCTGCCGGTCTCGCGGATCACCTGCTCCACGGCGGCGGCCGCGGTTTCGTCGTCGACGATGACGGCGATATCCTGGGTGACTGCCGGGAAGCGCGAGATAGTGTGGTACAAGTGCATCGTCTGCACCTGAGGCAGCACCTGGTCCAGGCGGATCTCCGCCAGGCAGACTCTGCCCGGTATGTCGTAGCGTTCGGCCACCAGTGGGTGGACCTCGCCCAGCACGCCCGCTACCTGGTCCTGGATCAGCAGCTCGGCGCAGCGCCCCGGGTGCATGCTTGGGTGGGAGGCGGAACGGAAGGCAACCCCCTGGATGTGCAGCCGGTCGGTTAATAGGGTTTCGACGATCCCCTTCAGGTCGAAGAAGTCTAAGGGCGGCGCCTCGGCCGTTCCCTGCGACCAATCGTGGGGGATGCGCGGGCCGGTCAGGGCGATTCCCAGGCGGGCTGGTTCGGCCGGCAGCCCATCGCCGCTGCCACCTTCGGGCAGGTAGACGCGCGCCACCTCGAAGATGGTGATGCGCTGGCGGTAGCGCAGGTTCAGCGCCAGGTTCTCCATCATGCTGTTCAACAGGGTGCGGCGCATGGCAGTGCGCTCGCTGCTGATAGGGTTGGCCAGGCGGATATAGGCCGGGCTGTGACCGGCGGCTTCAGGGGTATCGAGGTAGACCTTCGCTTCGGCTTCCGGCGTCGTCATAGAGTAGGTTATGATCTCCTGCAAGCCGCAGCCTACCAGAATCTCCTTTACCGCTTGTTCGTGCTCCCAGAGCAGGTCGCGGTGGGGAGGAGGCAGCTCGTCGGCCAATTGGGTGGCGGGCAGGCGGTCGGAGCCGATGACACGCCCGACTTCTTCTACCAGGTCGGCGGCAATGGTGACATCCAGGCGGAAGGAGGGCACGGTTACCAGCAGCACCTCGCCCTGCTCCGCGACTTGGAAATCCAGCGAGCGCAGCAGGGCGGCGATCTCCGCCTGGGACAGGTCCATCCCCAGCAGGCGCTGTACCTCGCGGGCGGTAAGCGGTATCGTTAGCGGCGGTTTGCGGCCGGGGTAGGCATCGGCGAAGCCCTGGTCTACGGCGCCGCCAGCGTATAGGCGCATGAACTCTCCCGCCCGCTGCAGCGCCGGAATCGTCAGCTCGGGGTCCACCCCCCGGCCGAAGCGCCCGGCAGCCTCGCTGGGCAGGCGCAGCAGTTGGGCAGCGCGCCGGTTATTGATGAAGTCGAAATTAGCGGCCTCCAACAGGATGGTGCGCGTGCCGCCATGCACTTCGGTATCTTCCCCGCCCATGATGCCGCCAATCGCTACCGGCGTCTCCCCGGCAGTGATCAGCAGCATGTCGGGGGTGAAGGTGCGCAATTGGCCGTCCAGGGTGCGCATCTGTTCGCCGGGACGGGCGCGGCGCACGACGATCTGCTTGCGTCCCTGCTCCAGCGGCAGGCGATCATAGTCGAAGGCATGCAGCGGCTGGCCCAACTCCAGCATCACGTAGTTGGTGATGTCGACGATATTGTTGATCGGGCGCATCCCCGCCAGGGTCAGGCGGCGCTGCATCCACAGCGGCGATGGGCCGATGGTCACGTGGCGGATGATGGCCGCGGAGTAGCGGGCGCACAGGTCCGGGTCGGCAATTTCCACGTGGATCTTGTCCACATGGATCTGCCCCGCAATGGCAGGACCGGTCCCCTCCCCGGTGAGCTGTGGATAGCGCAGCTTTTCCCCGGTCAGGGCGGCCACTTCGCGCGCCACGCCGGTGACGGAGAGGGCGCGGGCGATATTCGGCAGGATGGCAATCTCTAGCACCGTATCCCCCAACCAGTCAACCAGGGGCATGCCCACGGGAGCGCGCGGGTCGAGCAGCATGATACCGCTGTGGTCAGCGGAGATGCCCAGCTCCTTTTCGGAGCAGAGCACGCCTTCGGAGGCGATGCCGCGCAGCTTGGCGGGTTTGATGACGAAGGTGGAGCCGTCATCGGTATGCCCGTCGACGATGGTAGCTCCCAGGCGGGCGAAGGGCACCTTGACGTGCTGCATGCCCGGCTTAATATTGGGCGCGCCGGTGATGCACAGCTTCGGTTCGGCCGAGGAGCCGTCATTCACCAGGGCGATGGTCAGGCGGTCGGCGTTGGGATGGGGTTTGGTCTCCACGATCTCGCCCACCACCAGCTTGTCCCTTTCCCAATCTGCGCCGGTATGTTCAATTTTTTCCACCTCCAGGCCGGACATCGTCAGGCGATAGGCCAGCTCGTCGGGGGTGAGGGTCAGGTTGACATATTCTTTGAGCCAACTAACAGGTACACGCATAGATATTTCTCCTCAAGACGTGCGGTTGGAAACTGCACCTACAAGAAATGTGAATAATTACCTCAGAACTGTTCCAGGAAGCGCAGATCGCTGGTCAGGATGTAGCGGATATCGTCGATGGCGTGCTGCAGCATGGAGATCCGCCCCGGCCCCATGCCGAAGGCGAAGCCGGAATAGATATCCGGGTCATAGCCGCCGTTGCGTAACACGGTGGGATGGACCATACCGGCGCCCATAATTTCCAGCCAGCCGGAATATTTACACAGGCGGCAGCCCTTGCCGCCGCAGATGATGCAGTCTACGTCGGCTTCCACGCTGGGCTCCGTGAAAGGGAAATAGGAATAGCGGAAGCGCACCTCGCGCCCCGGACCGAACATCTGGATGGCGAAGTTGGCAATCGTGCCCTTCAGGTCGGCCAGGGTGATGTGGCGCCCCACCGCCAGCCCTTCCACCTGGTAGAATTGGATATCGGAACGGGTGGTGACTTGCTCGAAGCGGTAGCACTTCCCCGGCAGGATGACCCGGATCGGCTCGGGCGCGTAGCGGCGCATCACCCGGATCTGGCCCGGCGAGGTATGGGTGCGCAGCAGTATATCGCTGTTTGTCGTATAGAAGGTGTCTTGCATATCCCGCGCTGGGTGATAGGGAGGGATATTCAGCAGCTCGAAGTTGAACAGGTCCAGCTCAACTTCGGGGCTTTCCCAGACCTGGAAGCCCATCGTGGCGAAGATGCGGCCAATCTCCTGCAGCGATTGGGTGCTCAGGTGCAGCCGCCCGCTCCCCGGCCGGCGCCCCGGCAAGGTGACATCCACCTGGTCCTGGTGCAGCCGCTGGCCGATAGCCTGCTGCTTGATGCCGTTTTCGGCCAGGGCGTAGGCAGCCTCCAGGGTATTCTTCACCTCGTTGGCGCGGGCGCCTACCGCCGGGCGGTCCGCCGCCGGCAACTGCCCCATGCCGCGCAGCAGCAAGGCCAGCGAGCCTTTGCGCCCCAGCACTTCCACGCGCCACTGGTCCAGGTCGCTCAGGCTGTCGATAGCTTTGAGCTTGTCCAGCGACTCCAGCTCCAGGGCTTTTAGTTGTTCGATCATGGCAACACCTCTCCTATGGCCATAGGCTATAAAATAAAAAATCGGCCAGCGTTCGTCAGGGACGAAGCATAGCCGTTCGCGGTACCACCCTGTTTGGCGCAGGCTCCGCTCTAGTGCTTAAGTAGCGAAAGAGGAATGCGCCCTCTCAACCTAGCGACCGAAACGATACTGCGTTCCGGCGACGCCCGTGCTTTGCACGGTAGGCGACCCTGGTAACGGTGGGTTTCCGGGGCGGCCTACCAGACCAATGTCCTTCAGCCGCCGGCTCAGGAGTGAACTTCAGCGGATTGCGCCCGAGGGGCTTGCAGTCGGTGGCACCCTCTCCCTGTGGGGCGCGGGCCCCGCTTACTCTCTCCGTCTACGCCGTTATAACTTTGGCAGTATTATACACAGAAAGGCAGGATTTTGCAAGCATTAATCGGCAAGGTAGTTTAGGGCCTTGTGCCCGTGCCCCGGCGCCCACGAGGGATTCTGTAGGTTTTCGGTTATTTACCCACTAGATACGGGAAAATGGACCGAAGCAGACACAGCCCCTAGTAGTATAAAGGGCGTTTTCCTACAGAATCACGAGGGGCTAGGCTACCATATGTGACAGTCCAATATCTGGGGTTAGGGCAAGTGGCCCTGGGCCTTCAGGCGCTCAATCAAGTACCGAGCGTAAGTTTCACCGCCGATGGCCAGGGCGATCTCCTCGGCCGGTGGCAATGGATCCTGCCATAACCACTCGGCGGCAAGCCAGAAGCCCGATAGCTCCCGGCTATGGTATGTGCCTGTTCTGCCCTGCAGCACCAGGCTATAACGGCCCTGGTCATCCAATTGATAGAACTCTGCCTGCTCCCGTACAGGGTCGATCAGCCAGTATTCGGGGGTACCGGCCTCTTCGTATTCAAAGAACTTTGCGCCGCGATCCCGACCGGCGCTTTCGGGCGAGATGATTTCCACTACCAGGTCAGCAGGACCATCCAGGTAGGTGGCCTTCAGACGGTCCAGGTGATCTTGGCGGATAAAAATCAGGTCCGGTTCGCGCCCGGAATGGGACAGGCGCATTTGGAAAGGCGCCGACAGCACCTTCCCCAGTTGCAGGGTTTCGATGTAGGAACGCAGTAAACTGGCCAGGAAAAGAGAGATTTCCTGGTGTCTAAGACTGGCAGGACTCGTCATAATTATCTCTCCATCGACCCACTCGGCCAGGGTATCTTCATCGGCCCAGGCCAGGAATTGCTCATAGGTGATTTTGTAGGCCGGGGGCGAGCTGAGCAATAAATCCAGCAGGCGGTGGCGCAGGGTTTCGTCCAGGACACCTGGCTGCTTCAACATTTCCAATATGGCCGGTTGTGCGCCAACTTCAGATGTCTCTTTGGTAATCTCCATGGACGTCTCCCTTCCATATAATTATAGCCAGGCAGCGCATGATTGGCTAATGCGCCAGATTTTAGTAAAATAAGGAAAACATACCGGACTTATCCTAATTCCCCAGCCGAAACACGCCAGGAAAGGGTCCGTGTGGGGTGAAACATGGCAGAACCTATGTCTGAAGAAAAAAAATTCCAGGGATTGCTGGAATCAGCGCCGGATGCCATTGTCATCGCGAGAAGCGATGGCCGCATCGCCATTGCCAACCACCAGGCGGAAGAGCTATTCGGCTATAAACGGGAAGAGTTGATCGGACAGCCGGTGGAGATGTTAGTGCCCGAACGATTTCGCGGTGTCCATACCGGCCACCGGAGCAGGTACCACGGCATGCCGCAGACGCGCCCTATGGGGGCCAGCCTGGTTCTGGCCGGGCGGCGCAAGGATGGGACCGAATTCCCAGTGGAGATCAGCCTGAGCCCGCTGGAGACGAACGAAGGGATGTTGATCACCAGCGTCATCCGTGACATCTCCGAGCGCAAGCGGGAGGAATATGAGCTAGTCAAGATGCGCGAGGCGGCGCTGCAGGCTTCGCAGGCCAAATCGGAGTTCCTCGCCAATATGAGCCACGAAATTCGCACCCCGATGAACGCCATTATCGGTATGGCTGACCTGCTATGGGAAACACCGCTCTCCGAAGAGCAACGGGAATATGTGCGCATCTTCCAGCGCGCCGGGGAAACCCTGCTCAAGCTGATTAACGATATCCTGGATCTCTCTAAAGTAGAAGCCGGCCACCTGGAGCTGGAGACAGCGGAGTTTGATCTGCGGGAGCTGATCGAGAAGAGCGCCGAGGTGATGGCTATCCGGGCTCACGAAAAGGGGCTGGAGCTTACCTTCCACATCCACCCCGAGGCGCCTACCGCGTTGACCGGTGACCAGGACCGGCTGCGCCAGATCCTCTTTAACTTGATGGGAAATGCTATTAAATTCACTGAAATGGGAGAGGTAGGGCTGCAGGTTAAGACCTTACGGCTGATAGACAATGTGGCTGAGCCGGACCCGATAGCCGGGGGCGCTCCCGCGCAGCAGGCGGTGGAGCTGCTCTTCTCCTTGAGCGATACGGGCATCGGTATCCCGGCAGATAAGCTGGAATTGATCTTCGAGGGCTTTACCCAGGTTGACGTCTCGCGTACGCGCCATCATGCGGGGACCGGCTTGGGCCTGACGATCTCGAAGCGCCTGTTGGAGCTGATGGGCGGGCGGATCTGGGTAGAAAGTGAGCTGGATAAGGGCAGCACATTCTATTTTACCGCCCAGTTCGGTCTCCAGGAGCGGGAATCGCAGAGTGCGGCCTTGCTGCCGCCGGACTTAAAAGGTTTGAAAGCGCTGGTAGTGGACGATAACGCCACCAACCGCATGGTGTTGCGCGAGACCCTGGTAGAGTGGGGCGCGCTGGTTACGGAGGTGGGCAGCGGCTATAAGGCCCTGGCGGCGCTGGAGATTGCGCGCGAGGAGGGCGCTCCCTTCCAACTGGTGCTGCTGGATTGCCGCATGCCCGGCATGGACGGTTTCCAGGTGGCGGAGCATATCAAAATGGAGATGGGGCTGGCTGACGTCACCGTTATGCTGCTGACCTCCGACAGCCGGCGCGGCGATATCGCCCGCGCCCAGGAATTGGGCATGGACAGTTACCTGGTCAAGCCCATTAAGCGGGCCGCCTTGCTGGATGCTATTACCACGGCCCTCAACCGGGCCAAACCCGTCGCCATACCGGCGCTGGCGGCCGGTCCCGCCCCGGCTGTGGTGGATACACAACACCCATTGCGACTCTTGCTGGTGGAGGATGCCCGCGCCAACCGCATTCTGATCCAGACCTTCTTAAAAGATTTGCCCTACCAGGTCGATATCGCCGAAAATGGTCAGGTGGGGGTTGATATGTGCACCACGGCGGCCGGCGCCGCGCCAGGCTATGACCTGGTGCTGATGGATATGCAGATGCCGGTGATGGATGGCTACACTGCCACTGGGCTGATCCGCGAATGGGAAGGGCACCGCGGCGCCCGGCCTACGCCCATCGTGGCCCTGACGGCCTATGCCTTGAAAGAGGATGTCAAGGCCTGTCTGGATGTGGGCTGTACCGGCCATATTGCCAAGCCGTTCAAGAAGGAGCAGTTGCTGGCCGCGATCCGTACTTACACCCATACCGATGTATCGCTCCCTGCCCCGGCCGGTCCGGCAACGGCGGGTCCCGCCGCCGCGGCAGCGCCGCGGCAGGAAAAGATCAAGGTTTTCGTGGAACGGCAGTTCGAGGATTTTATTCCCGAGTACCTGGCTGAGTTACACCAGGACGAACAGCGCCTGCGGCAAGCCCTGGCCCAGGGCGACTTCCAGACGATCCGCTTCGCCGCCCACGGGATGCGCGGCGTCGGCGGCAGCCTGGGTTTTGACGCCCTGACCGACATCGGCCGCTTTATGGAAAGCGCGGCCGCAGAGAGCAGCGCCGCCGAAGTCCACGACTGGTTGGATGAATTCTCCAGTTACCTGGAGCGGGTAGAAATCGAGTATCACTAAATCTCTGCCAACGGGTATTTACTATTTCGTATGGGGCGGACGGCCGTCCGCCCCTACCGCGCCTGGCATGATGGAAGATTGAGCCACAGCACATATCGACCTCACGGAGGCAGTATGCCATGAAAATTGTTATCTTCGGGGCATCCGGTCGCACCGGCCGGCCCCTGGTGGAACTGCGCTGGCAGCAGGGCACCAGGTCACCGCATTTGTGCGTGACCGGGGCAAGTTGGGCCTGCAGCATGAAAATCTGCGGCTGGTACAGGGGGACATCCAGGACGCGGCGCAGGTGGAACAGGCTATCGCCGGGCAGGATGCAGTGCTCAGCGTCTTGGGCCAGACGCCGACTTCACCTAAGGACGTGATGGAGGTAGGGGCAAAGCATATTCTGGCTGCCATGCGCCAACATGGCGTGCGGCGCCTGGTTACGCTGACCGGCGCCGGGGTGGAGGATCCCAAGGATCAGCCCGGCCTGCTTAACCATGTTATCACCTTTCTGCTCAAGACGATCGTCCCCCAGGCGCTGGCCGATGCCGTCCGCAGTGTGAAACTGGTGCGCGCCTCCAGCCTCGATTGGACCGTGGTGCGGGCGCCGCGGATCACGGATGGGGTACGCACTGGGAAATACCGGGTGGGTTACGTAGGTAAAGGGACCGGTAACCGCATCACCCGCGCCGACCTGGCCGACTTCATGCTAAAACAGGCGCAGGATAGACGCTACGTGCATGACGCCCCGGTCGTTAGTAATTGAGGGGGTGAAGGGGAGGTCAATCGGGTCTTGATGGACTTCCTGGTCGCATGTGCACCCAATGCGAGCGAGACGCGCGCGCTCCCAGGGCAGTTCTGCATAACCCATGAAAACGGTCACCCGGTCACCCCTCACCTTGTCACCCTGTCATCCCTCCCATATCTGCCACCGCCCGGGGGTGAGGAGCTCGTAGCCGGTGGCGGTGACGACCAGGTTCTGTTCTACGACGTACATGCCGTCGGGGGTGACGATGCCGGGCTCCAGGGTGAAGACCATGCCGGGGCGCAGCGGCTCGGGGTTGAAGGCGGCAATATGCGGCGGCTCGGTCAGCATCAGGCCGATGCCGTGGCCGATGCGCCCGGCGGCGAAGTTCATCTCCAGGTCTAACTGCTGGGCCTCGCGCTGGCAGGCGGCGACGATTTCGGCGATGGGCCGGCCGGGGCGCACCAGCGCCACACCGGCCTGGGTGACCTGGTGTATCTGCTGCCATAGGGCGCGCTGCGCGTCGCCGGCCGGGCCGATGGTGGCGGCGCGGCTAAAATCACTCCAGTAGCCGCCATAGACCGCCCCCAGGTCGACCCAGATCAGGGCGCCCGGTTGCAGCGGCGTATCGCGGCAGATGGCGGTATAGCTAGCGCTACCGAAGGTAGGGGCGATGAAGCCGAAATCCGCCCCGGCAGCGGGGATGGCGGCGCGGAAGCGCAGCTCCAGCTCCCGTTGCGTCATGCCGGGGCGCAGCTCGGGAAAGACGGCGGCGAAGGCCGCCTCGGTGGCGTGGCACGCCTGGCGCAGCCGGGCAATCTCCGCGGCGGATTTTATCAGGCGCAATTCCCATATCAGGCTGGAGGCATCCACCCATGCTACACCGGGCAGGGCTGCCTGCAGGGTTTCAAAGTCTTGGTAGGAGAGGCCCAGGCGCTGTTCGGCGCCCAGCTCGACGCCCACGCGCCCCTGCGCCAGCCCCTGCGCGCGGAAGGTTTCGCTGAGGAGGGGGGCTGGCAGCCCGTCGATCTCGCTAAAGGTGCGGATATCCCGCAAGGGACTATCGGCCCGCGCCCCGCCGGACCAGACATCGTGTACCAGCAGCAGCGCTTCGCGTCCGGCCGGCGCCAGGCAGAAAAAGGGGCGGGTGGTCGAGGCCCAGGGCATGAAGGGGCGGTAGCCACTGAAGTAGTGGACATTCGCCTCGTTGGTGAGCAATAGGGCGTCGAGCCCTTGCGCGAGCATCAACTCCGTGGCGCGAGCCTGGCGTGCGGCGATTTCGGCGCGAGATGTGGCTAGCATAGATCTCTCCAGGTTCCTTATGATGCCGGTTGATAGGGGTAGCATCAGCCAGCCGGTCATCAATGATTCTGCTGGCAAACAGTTAGGCCGGAAGTAAAGCAGGTGCTAAACAGGCTATAGCGAAAGTAATGTTGGACAATTTGCCAAAATTTTCCAACAAAAGCAGGGCCGTTTTATTGGCATTGTTGGCGCCATTCCTGGGCGACCTGGGTCAAGTCCAGAGAATTGATGACGTTATTGTGATCCAGGTCGGCGCGTGCGTCGTAGCCGGGATTGCCGGCGGCCAGGTTCAGGTGGGCGGCCAGCGATTGGATGTCGCCGATATCCACCCGCCCATTCTGGTTAGTGTCGTAGCAGAGCGGCAGGCTGTAGAAGGCAAACACCTTTCCGGCGTCCTCGAACTTGGCCGGATGGTTGGTGACATCCTGCTGCCAGGTGCTTACCAGCAGATCGGCGCGCCCATCACTGTCCAGATCCCCGGCGGCTACATCCCACCCCAGGTTGCGCAAGGTGGCGCTCTGCACGATGGCGGCGGCGGCATCGGCTATCGGCACGCTGCCGGTACCGGCGAAACCGCCGGCAATCACAAAGGCCCGTTTCTGCGATGGCGCGCCGATGATCAGGTCCGGCCGGGCATCCTCCACCACATCCCCCATCTCCAGAGAGCGAGCGGTGACACCGGTGAGGATCAGTGTGGCTTGGCTGCCAACCGCGAAGCTCTGCCCTCCGGTTAACGGGCCGGGAATGACGTAGATTTTGTCGTTCGAACCCAGGATAACATCATCCTGCCCATCACCGGTCAGGTCGGCCATCAGCACGCCGCCGAACTGCAGGCCGGTGATGGTGATATCGGCCGTAGCAGTGATCAGGTGGCGGGAACTACCGCTGAGCGGGCCGAAGATCACGTAGGCGGTCGTATCGGAGCGGGCTACCAGGTCCATTTGGGTATCGTTGTTGACCCGCCCCAGGGCCACACTGCCTATGCTGGCGTTGGCGGCAGGGCCGTAGAGCGTGAAATCCGCCGGGGTGTTTTTCAGATCCCACAAACCGCTCAGGGTGTTTCTCCCATAGATGACGAAGATCGCGCCGCTGCCGTTGAGGCTTTGGGCCGCATCGTTCGCCAGGTAATCCCCGATCACCAGGTCGGTTTTGCCATCCCCGTTCAGGTCACCGGTGGTCAGGGCGTTCTTGGCCGAAAAGGCAAAGAAATCCTGGGCGGGGGCGCGCACCTGGAAGTCGGCGGGGGTGGGGGTCGTCAGGGTGCGGGTATTGGTCAGGGCGGCGCCGCCCCACAGGGCGAAGACCGTGGGAGTAACCGGAGTGGTGTTGTCCTGGTCATTTTCATAGGAGCCGAAGATCAGGTCCCGCTTACCGTCAACGTTAATATCGCCGCTGGTCAGGGCCGCGCCCATGTGCTGGCGCGTGTATTTACCGACCACGGTGATGCTGGCGGTGGAAGTCAGCAAATCAATGGTGCCGCTGATGCGCGCGCCGGTATTATAGATGCCGAACAGGCGGCCGGTAGCGTTGACCGTATCCGCGTCTTCGGCCCAGTCCTCGGCCGCCACTACCAGGTCGGCGCGGTTATCCCCCGAGACGTCCGCGTCCATCACCGCGAAGCCGATCCAATCGTGGTTACTGTCGGAGTTGGGGTTGTCCGCGGGGTTTCCCGGCCCGATGAGGGTCAGGTCCGCCGCTTGGGTGTCCAGGTTGTAGGTGCGCTGGCCCGGGCCGCTGCGCTCGTCCGCGCCGATGTCCACCCGGTACAGTCCGGAAGTGCCGATCATGGAGCGCAGCTCCCCATCCACGTCGTGGTCGGGGGCATTGGTGTGGGTGCCGGCATCGATCAGGGGGGAGCCGGCTTTCAGGTGGTAGCTGGCGTCGAGCTGGGGATTGATGACGATGTTGCTTATGTGCAGGGAGAAACCCTGTTGGTGGGTAGTATTGTTATAGAAATCGTTGAAGGTAGCGCTCACCGGCACCGCTGCGGTCAGGCTGACGCCGGTGGTAAACCCCATGATAAGGTTATTGGTCAGGGTGATGGCCGAGGCCGTGCGAATGCCCTGCCCATGGTTCATCTGGTCGTCGACCAGGGAATTGTTGGCCAGCAAGCCGGGGCTGTTGGCACCGGCGTAGATGCCGCCCACTGCCTGGTCGTAATCAAAGGCATCGTTGTTGAGCATCAGGACGTTAGTCACGGTGTACGGGCTGTTGAAGAAAGCGAAAGCGCCGCCCAGACCATAAGAAGGCGAATTCGCAGCGTGGTTGTTCTCCACCCGCGTGGCGTTCAGGGTAATCTTACTGTTCGAGGCATAGAGACCGCCGCCGTATCCTTCGTGGTTTATCGAGGTAAAGTTATTCGTGATCTGCCCCCCAGAGATGGACAGGGTGCTCGTATAGATAGCCACACCGCCGCCATTGCCAAAGACCTTGTTCCCATTGGCGTAATTGCCCGCGATCACATTGCTGGACAAAGTACCACGGCTGAAATTGATCTCAAGCCCGCCGCCGGTCAAATAGACATTGTATTTATAGCCCGCCGTGTTGGTGATGATGGTGTTTCCCGTCAGCGTGAACGCCGGAGAATTGGTGATATAAATGCCTCCACCATGACCATAAGCCCCGCCGAATCCGAAAGCGAACTTGCCATTCGCCAGGTTGTTCACGATGGTGTTGCCGGCCAGGGTCACAGTGGCATACCCCACGTACACCCCGCCGCCGTACCCGACGTCGCTTGCCGGAGTTGTGCTGGTGATGGCCGCAGCGATATTATTTTGTATCAGGTTATTTCGCAGCGCCACCGGCCCGCCGCCGTCGACGGCAATGCCGCCGCCATACCCTAACGAATTGCTCACAATGTTATTTGCGATGAAGTTGGCTACGACGGTGGCCTGGGTATCCTCCAAATCGATACCACCGCCGTCGCCGAAGCTGCTGGAAGGGATCTGGTTATGCTCGATGCGGTTGAACTGGATCAGGGGTGCGCCGCGCTGCACCCAGATACCACCGCCCAGCAGATAGGCCAGGTTCCCGGTGATGATGTTGTTCTGCACCAGAGCATTGCTGTCTCTCAGGCGCAGCCCGCCGCCGTGGTTGCCGCCGCCGCCACCGGTGATGGTAAAGCCATCGATGGTGGGGGTCAGCAAGGCGCCCTGGCCAAATTGCCCTTCGATCGCGATGACCGAGATATCTGCGGTAGCAGGGCGGATGGTGGTGATGTTGGCGGTGATGTTGCGACTGGTCCAGTCGGCGCAATTTGCGGCATAGCCGCCGAACACCTGCACGGTTTTGGAGATGTAAAGATTATACGGGAAGCCGGAAATGCTTTTGGTTTCCGTGTAGACTCCGGCTGCCACCTTGATCACGTCGCCGGGTTGGGCCGCATCCACCGCCGCCTGGATGGTGGTATAAGCGCCGCCTGTCTTACACACATGCAGCTCGCCCACTGCCAGGGCAGCTTGCCGTCCGCTGAGCCAGCCGAAGTGCACTATTTGGAGCCCGAAAGGGGTCCAGGCGATGACGAGTGCCAGCCCGGCCGACGCCAGAGCCAGCCCCAAACGCAGAGTATGCCGGTGCATGTAGCCTCCTCTATTCGCCCGCCTGGTTGTACCTGGGAGTGCAAGGTCCCCAGGTACAACAATGGAATAAGCATATTGTAGTCCAATTTATCGGATAGATAAAAGGAGAAGAAAAAGCATGTGGGAAAAAATTTACTGGTTTGCCGGTTAGAAAGATAGCATATAGAATAATATGCGTATTACGCTAATGTGATCGATGGGGGTCGATATGGAAATTGTAACGGTTTCGCCCAAATATCAGGTCGTTATTCCGTTGCGTGTCCGGCAATCATTGGGGATTAAACCCGGTAGTAAGGTACAGGTCATCCTCTATGAAGGGCGCATAGAATTGATTCCGATTCAGCCAATTGAGAAGATGCGCGGCTTCCTCAATGGGATTGATACAACAATCGAGCGGGAAGCTGACCGGGTATGAATGTTGTCGATATCAACAATAAGTACTTGACAAATCGATAAATATCGATATAATAGAGATATGGATAACGATCAGGTGCTATTTGCGAAGGCGCTGGCGGATGAAACTCGCCAGGAGATCATGAAGCACCTGTGCTGCGTCTGGCTCAGCGTGAGCGATGTGGTAGAGAAGTTGGATGGCAGGGTAAACCAGCCGACGGTCAGCCATCACCTGAAGAAGTTGGAGGAGGCCGGGCTGGTTTATGTGCGGGAGGAAGGGCGCTTCCGCTATTACAGCCTGAACCAGAAGCAGTTGACCATGTGTTGCGGGTTGTTGGTGCGCCAGTTCGCGCCAGATTACGCCGAGACGGTGATTCCGGCTGAGGCGATTGGGGTAGTGAAGCGGTGAGGGATGCCGAGAAGTAAGCACTTTTTTTGCG
Source organism: Chloroflexota bacterium (assembly GCA_009692745.1). Lineage (GTDB taxonomy): Bacteria > Chloroflexota > Anaerolineae > Epilineales > SHYO01 > SHYO01. The sequence continues at coordinate 6,226 of SHYO01000066.1, read as the reverse complement.
GCCATATATCGACAAACATCAATATAAGGAGATTTACCATGTCACAAGAAAGTTCACAGATTCATGCGATGGTGCGGCAGCGGTATGGTACCATTGCCAGCGGCGAGTTGGGCGCCGGCTGTTGCGGTGAGACGGAGAGCTGTTGCGCGCCGGGGAGTAGCTGTAGTTCCGCCGGGTTGTACGATGCGCAACTGCTCGAGGGGCTGCCGGTGGATGTAACCGGTCTTTCCCTGGGATGCGGCGACCCGGTGACCATCGCTGCGCTGCATCCCGGCGAGGTGGTGCTGGACCTGGGCAGCGGGGGTGGCATCGACTGTTTCCTGGCGGCGCGCCAGGTGGGAGAGAGCGGTGCGGTGATCGGGGTGGACATGACGCCGCAAATGCTGGAGAAAGCCAACGCCAACAAGGCAGTGCTGGGGGTGGGCAACGTAGAATTCCGCCAGGGGCAGATCGAGGCGCTGCCGGTGGCGGATAATACCGTAGATGTCGTCATGTCCAACTGCGTCATCAACCTGTCCCCCGATAAACCGGCGGTCTTCCGCGAGACTTTCCGGGTGCTCAAGCCCGGCGGCCGGGTCTCCATCAGCGATATTGTGACTGAAGGGGAGTTCACTGCCGAGCTGCGCGCCGACGCGGCCCGCTGGGCCGAGTGCGTCACCGGCGCCATCGATGGGGCCGTGTATACCGGCATGATGCAGGCAGCGGGCTTTGTCGATATTCAGGTGGTGGATAAAGCCGATGCCGGCGGGATCGTCGCGCGCCAAGAAGGTATGCCCCGCCTTTTCAGCGCCCGGATCACTGCCCGCAAAGCGGGCTGAGGCGTATAAGCCGGGGTGCTGGGTCCCGGTTACGGCAGAGTTTCCAGGCAGCCACCCAACGCCGTGGCCAGGGAGCGCACGTGGGGCTCTTCCAGGATGTTGCGGTGGGCCCCACTGACCAGGTGTACCGTCACGCCCCCCAGCGCCAGTTGATGCCAACGCAGCGCCGGGTCGTGGGAGCAGAAGAGGGGCTGCCGGCGGCTGCGGAAGACCACCACCTGGCCGGGATAGGGGCGGGGGCGATACGCTATCATCGCCTGGTAGTGGGCCTGCAGCACGGCTGACACTTCCAGCGGCATGTCTGCCACGGTGTCCATGATATCGGCCACGGCGGCGGGGACCAGCGGCGGGGCGGGCAAACCCAGCGCCCGGCGCACCCCTGCCACGGCTCTCCCGGCCTTGCGCTGCACCCGCCCGCGGCGCATATCAGGGTCCAAATCTATGAAATCCGCCAGCCAGTGCGGGAAGTTTTCCAGGATACGCCGCGCCAGCAGGGGCGACCAGTGCATCCGGCGGTAGCCCGTTTTGGGGGCGACGTTATCGAACATTGCCAGCAGGTCCACCCGCTCTCCCTGGGCATGGAGCTGCTGCGCCATTTCGTAGGCCACCGTCCCGCCGAAGCAGTAGCCGCCCAGCAGATAGGGGCCGTGGGGCTGGAACTGGCGCATCTCCGCTACATAGCGGGCGGCCATATCTTCCACCCGGTCATCGAGCCGGCCGTCTTCGGCCGCATCCACGGATTGCAGGCCGTAGACAGGCCGGTCGGGACCCAGGCAGCGCGCCAACAGGCCGTATCCCACCACCCCGCCACCGAAGCCATGCACACAGAAGAAGGGCCGCCGGGAGCCCTGGGGTTGCAAGGGCACCAGGGCGGCGTGGGGGGGGATGCCGGTTTCCTGCTGCAAGGCCTCGGCCAGTTGCTCGACGGTGGGTGCCCGGAAGAGCAGGGCCAGGGGCAGAAAATGACCTGGCGGTCTCTGGAGTACCATTTTTTCTGCCAGCAGTTGCTCGATTTCGGCAAATAGCCGCACGGCCAGCAGCGAGTGACCTCCCAGGTCGAAGAAGTTGTCCCGGATGCCCACCGGCCGGGTGTTCAGCACCCGTTCCCAGATAGCGATCAGTTGGACCTGCAGCGCATCAACCGGCGGGGTATGGTGCTCCCCGGCAGAGGAGGTGTGGCCGTCCGGCATGGGCAGCTTGCGCCGGTCGACCTTGCCGCTGGGCGTGAGCGGCAGCGCCTCCAGGGGCACAAAGAGGGCGGGCACCAGGTAATCCGGCAGCCGGGCCTTGAGAAAGTCTCGTAGCGAGGCTCCGTCCACCGTCCCATTTCCCGGCGGATGCAGGGGGGAGCTGTCCGGCACATAATAGCCCACCAGGCGTTTATCTCCGCCCGGGAATTCCTGGGCCACCACCGCGCACGCCTGGACGTCCGGGTGTTGGCCCAGGACGGCCTCGATCTCCCCCGGCTCAATCCGGTAGCCGCGCACCTTCACCTGGTCGTCGGCCCGTCCCAGGAAGACAATTTGTCCATCGGCCAGGTAGCGCGCCCGGTCGCCGGTGCGGTACAGCCTACCCCCCGGCGCCACGCTAAAGGGATCGGGCAGAAAGCGCTCCGCTGTCAGGGCCGGCCGGCCCAAGTATCCTTGCGCCAGGGCCGCGCCGCCCACATATAACTCGCCGGATACCCCAATGGGCACCGGCTGAAGCTGGGCATCGAGCAGATAAACGCGGGTATCGGTGATCGGGCGACCGATGGAGGGCAGCGCCGGCCAGGCGGCGGGCGGCCCCTCCAGGGTATAGGCGGTAACCACATGCGTCTCGGTGGGGCCGTATTGGTTGTGCAGGCGGCAGGTGGCAAAACCCGTGGCCTTCAGCTCCGGTGTATTGAGCTGCTCAAAGAAGCGGGCGACGGCCGGGGTGATGCGCAATTGTTCCCCGGCCGTGATAACTTCGGTCAGGTGGGCCGGCGTAGGAGGCGCGCTCCCGCCTATTCCTGCTGTGGCCGCCTCCGCGAGCTGTTCCAGGGCCACGAAGGGCAGATAGAGGTGCGTGACCGTCTGCTCGGCCACGAAGGCTAACAGCCGCCGGGCGTCGCGCCGTACCTCCTCGGGCGGCAGCAACAGTGTGCCGCCATAACATAGGGTAGCCAGGATTTCCTGGAAGGAGACATCGAAGCTGACCGGGGCAAACTGCAGTGTTCGGGTATCCGGCCCCCCTGGTATGGCGCCGTCTTGCCAGCCCACCAGGTTGAGCAGCGGGCGGTGCGGCATGGCAACGCCCTTGGGCCGGCCGGTGGAGCCGGAGGTGTAGATCACATAGAGCAACTGCTCCGGGTCTATTGGCTGGCCGGGATTATCCTCTTTTTCCTGGGCAAGCACAGCCGCTTCCGTATCCAGGCAGACGGAAGTGCCTTTGAAGGCCGGCAGCGTGGCCAAAGTGGTGTGCCGGGTAATGACCAGCGGAGCTCCGGCATCTTGCAGCATGAAGGCCAGCCGCTCTTGGGGGTAGGCCGGGTCCAGTGGCAGGCAGGCGCCCCCGGCCTTCAGCACTGCCAGCAGGGCGATGATATACTCCGCTCCACGCTCCAGGCAGATGCCCGTGGGCACATCCGGTGCCACGCCCCGCGCCCGCAGGTAATGGGCCAATTGGTTGGCGCGCCGGTTCAGCTCCCCGTAGGTCAGGCGCGCTCCGGCGATCACCGCCGGGGCGTTGGGGGTCCGAGCTGCTTGGGCCTCGAAGAGTTCCTGCAGGCTGCCGTCCGCCAGCGCCTCCCCCGCCGTATCGTTCCAGGTCTCCAGCAGTTGCTCCCGCTCGGCCGCAGCCAGCAGGGGCAATTGGGCCACAGGTGTGGCAGGATCGGCGACGATGGCCCGCAGCAGCGTCTCAAAATGGCGCCACATACGCTGTATCGTGGCGGCGTCGAATAGATCGGTGTTGTAGTCCAGGATACCGGACAGGCCGGCGGGCCGGCTGGTCAGGTTGAGGGTCAGGTCGAACTTGGCCGTTTCATTATCCAGGTTCAACCGGGTGCAGGCCAGGCCCGGCAGGGCTATATCCTGGGAGGTGACGTTATTCAAGCCGAAGAGCACCTGGAATAGGGGTGAGCGGCTGGGGTCGCGTACCGGTTGCAGATGCTCCACCAGCTTTTCAAAGGGTACGTCCTGGTGGCTATAAGCGTCCAAGGCCACGGTGCGCGCCCGTGCCAACAATTCGCGAAAAGTTGGATCACCGGCAAAGTCCGTGCGCAGCACCAGGGTATTGATGAAAAAGCCAATCAGGGGTTCCGTCTCCACCCGGCTGCGCCCGGCTATAGGCGAGCCCACGGCTATATCCTCCTGGCCGCTGTAACGGTGCAGCAACGTCTGGAAGGCTGCCAGCAAGGTCATAAACAGGGTGACACCGGCGCGGCGGCTCAGCTCCTGCAGCCCCTCACTCAGTTCCGGCGATAGGGAGACCGGCAGCCTGGCGCCGCGGAAGCTCTGCTGCGGCGGGCGCGGCCGGTCTGTGGGCAGCTCCAACGCCGCGACCCCCTGCAGTTGCTTTTGCCAGTAGGTAAGCTGGCGCTGCAGCACTTCCCCCTGCAGCCACTCCCTCTGCCAGATGGCGTAATCCGCGTACTGGACGGGCAGCTCCGGCAAGGGCGCGGGCCGCCCGGTGGTATGGGCCGTGTAGAGCTGCGATAGCTCCCGTAGGAAGATGGCGCGCGACCACATATCGGAGGCGACGTGGTGCGTGGACGCTATCAGAATGTGTTCCCGGTTGTCGAGGCGAAGTAAGGTATTGCGGTACAGCCAGTCGCGCGCCAGGTCGAAGGGGCGGCGCCCTTCCTGATATACCAGGGTCTGCGCCTGGGTCGCACGCTCCGCCAGCGGCAGGTGGCTTAAATCTACGAGCGGCAAGGGGATGGGCCGGTAGGGCGCCACCACTTGTACCGGCTCCCCTTGCAGGGTGGCGAAGGTGGTGTGTAGGACTTCATGGCGTCGCGCGATCTCTGACAGGCTGCGTTCCAGCGCCGGCACGTCCAGTTCTCCCGCCAGGCGCAGCGGCAAACACATATTATATACCGGGTTGTTGGGCTCTAGCTGGTCCAGAAACCACAAGCGCTGCTGTGCGAAGGAAAGCGGGAAGACAAATACTTCCTCGGCGCTGCCGTTCGCCGGTGGCAGGTCAATAGCCGAATCGATAGGTGGGAATACCGCAGGTGGGAATACCGCCATGATTTTATGTTCCTATACGATTTTGTTGGACAATTTTCAAAATTGTCCAACTTTATTTTCAGAGGTGTCCTACATAACGCATTTTCACTTCCCCCCACCCTTGGACAACACCTGTCTGGCGTAATTAATGTACGCCGGGTCCCAGAACTGCTCTAGTGTGGCCTGTTTGTCCAGTTGTTTCTCTTTCACGGCCCAGTTTTGGAAGTCCATCACGCTATCCGTATTCACCTGGCCGTCATCCCGGAACGGCTGCCAGCAAGACTGTCGTAAAAACTCGCGATCCAAACCGGTATTCTTGACCATGATGTCCAGGTTGCGGTCCGTTTTCCCCTCATTGTATTGACGCACCGCCTTCAGGTAGGCCACCATAAAACGCTTCCCGGCATCAGGATTTTTTTCCAAGATCGAGGGGCCAAAAATGAGGATACCGTACTGGCCATTGGGGATGATCTCTTGGACGGGTTTGTAAATCACACCGTGACCGCCCTGAACCACACGGGATAGATCAGGCTCGGCGAGGACAGCCGCGTCGAGTCCCCCTTTAGAGAAAGTCTCGGCTATCACAGCAGTGGTGAGATTCGACACCGTGACATCTTTGAGGGTCAAGCCACCGGATTCCAGCAGCTTACTGGCAATGTAACCGGTATAATTGACCGGATTGGCATTCAGGCGCAGGCTGCGCAGCCCTGACGGGTCGTCCGACTTCAACTTCTGCTCCAGGCCGGGTTTGACGATCAGGGCGCTGGCGGTGCAACCTGCCGGCGGGAAATATCCCTTGTCGGCTACGATCTTGAGGTTGGCGCCCTGGGCGATGGCATTGAAATGGGCGATAGTCAAGATGGCCGGCAGCACATCCATCTGACCCTGAATCAGCAGCGGGGTAACGGAAGCGGCGCTGTCCATCTTAACCCACTCCATATCCAACCCCTGCTCTTTGAAGTACCCTTCTTCCTCACCGATAAAGAAGGGCGCATAAGAGAGGTAGGGTAACAGGACCACCCGTAGTTTGATGGGAGCAGGTGTTGGCGTGGCTTGAGTCTGGACGGCGGCGCAGGAGGTCAGGCAGAGAAATGCGATACACAGGAAACACATTCGCCGGGTGACAGTCATCGGGATATCCTCTCTACTATATTAGGCCGCCGGTAGCGCGTTTCATCCGGTAAGCGTCCCGCGAAACAGGGGTAATGGGTG
>SHYO01000065.1 GCA_009692745.1 Chloroflexota bacterium | reverse complement strand
CGAGAAGTCGCCCTTGGGCTGAGCAGTCCGTTTCTGAGCAGTCGATTGCATGGTATCCTCCTGAGATGATAGGTAATACCATGAAAGTATACAGCTGCATAATCCTTCTCCCGCGTTTGTTAAGGTTCAAATCTTAGTGCCATTAACCATCCTGCTCGCATGTGCGCCCAAATGCGAGCGAGATGCTCGCGCTCCCAGAAAATCCCCAAAAGATGGTTGACAAACCTGATATCCTGTGCCATAATAGCGCCATACAGGTTGTGGTAAATGCAAAAGACTATGATGGAAAAGAGTACGCCGGCCTGAACATGCGCTGAGGTTACTCAGCAGGCGAACCTGGAGACGGTGGGAGCCAGGGATGAAGCGGGCCGCGGAAAATCCTTCCGGAGTCGCAGGCTGAAGCCTTCGCCTTTTGAGGCGGTAAGCCGAGCCGGTGTGCCAGCCGCTACCCTGGCAAGGTATGAACACGTACCTGATAATTAAGTGGATGGTATGCGGCCCGTGTAGGCACGGGTGCCTTCCGTGATTACACGGATGCCATCAACCAGGGTGGTACCGCGAAGTGCATCCGGCCTTCGTCCCTTGTGGGGCGGAGGCTTTTTTTATCCCTTAGCGGGGATATGGAACGAGGAGAAAAGATGACGGACTTGCTCTACCAGACCGACAGTTATGCAAAAGAGTTCGACGCCGTGGTAAAAGGCATTGAAGGGAATGGGGTGCTGCTGGATCGCACTGCTTTTTATCCCGGCGGGGGCGGGCAACCCTTGGACCTGGGCTGGCTAGCGTATAACGGCCAATCCGTGCCTATCGTTAAGAGTCGTAAGCAGGGAGATGATATCTGGCACGAGATGACGGCACGGGGAGAGCCGCCTGTCTTGGGCGATCTCGTCCACGGGCGGCTGGACTGGGAACGGCGCTACCAGTTGATGCGCACGCATACGGCCATGCATATCCTATGCGGCGTGATCTGGCGCGATTACGGGGCGCAGGTGACGGGGGGCAATATGGAGCCAGGAAAAGGCCGCATGGACTTTGAGTTTGAGCGGATGCAAAAGGAGCTGGTGCAGGAGATCGAAACGCGCATCAATGCGGAGATGGCGGCAGCCCGCCCTATCCTCGTCAAGATTCTGCCCAGAGAGGCAGCCTTTGCGATTCCGGATTTAATCCGCACCAAGATAAACCTGCTGCCGGAGGGCATTAGCCAGGTGCGGACGGTGGAGATAGTGGGGCTGGATCTGCAGGCCGATGGCGGCACGCATGTCGCCAATACCCGGGAAGTCGGCGCATTAAAGCTGACCGGATACGAAAGCAAAGGCAAAATCAACAAGCGTATCTACCTGGAAGTTGGGGCATAAGCCAGCTTGAAAAACCGGATTTTTTAATAAGCATGGTAGTTGGAGGCGGGAGATGTTTAAACCTGTAGAGGCAAAAGTTGACTTGGTGCAGATGGAGGCGGATATCCTGCGCTTCTGGAAGGCCAGGGATATCTTCCGAAAAACCATGACAGAGCGGGAAGGCTACCCGCCCTACGTGTTTTACGAAGGACCGCCCACGGCGAACGGCCGGCCGGGAATCCATCATGTGCTGGCGCGGGTCTTCAAAGACCTTTTCCCGCGCTACTACACCATGAAAGGGCGGTACGTGGTGCGCAAGGCGGGATGGGATAGCCACGGCTTGCCGGTGGAGCTGGAAATCGAGAAGGAGCTGGGGTTCACCGGAAAGAAGGATATTGAAGCCTACGGCATCGCGGCTTTTAACCGCAAATGCCGCGAATCCGTCTACCGCTACCTGGCCGAATGGGAGCAGATCACAGACCGGATCGGCTACTGGGTGGATTTACAAGATGCCTATGTGACCCTGAGCAACACCTACATCGAGTCGGTCTGGTGGATTCTAAAACAGATGTGGGATAAGGGGCTGCTCTACCAGGGTTATAAAGTGGTCCCCTATTGCCCGCGCTGTGGCACCCCCCTGTCGGACCACGAAGTAGCCCTGGGCTACCGTGACGTAGAAGACCCCTCTGTTTATATAAAGTTTCCATTGCGGGATGAACCCGGCACCTATTTCCTGGTGTGGACCACCACGCCCTGGACATTGCCGGGAAACGTGGCGCTGGCGGTGGGCAAAGATATCGAATATGTGCTGGTGGAAGCGGCCGCCACCGAGGAAAACAGGGCGAGTGAAAAATTGATCCTGGCCAAGGCGTTGATGGAGACAGCGCTGCAGGGTGAGTATCGCGTGTTGAAGAGCTTCAAGGGGCGGGATTTACTAAACCAGCATTACCGCCCGCTTTACACATTTCTGCCCGTAGAGCAAAATGCAAATTATGTGGTAGCGGGGGATTTCGTCAGTACCGGCGAGGGCACGGGGATTGTGCATATCGCCCCCGCCTTCGGCGCCGATGACATGGCGCTAGCCAAGGAGCACGGCTTACCGATCCTGGTGACGGTAGATAGCCAGGGAAAATTCATCGACGAGGTTTATCCCTGGCGCGGCATCTTTGTGAAGGACGCAGATTCCCGGATTGCCACCGATCTACAAAACCGGAATCTGCTGCACCGCACCCTGCCTTACCGACACGCCTATCCTTTCTGTTGGCGCTGCGGCACCTCCTTGCTCTATTACGCGCGCACGACCTGGTACCTGGAGACCACGCGGCTCAAAGACCGGCTGGTTGATAATAACGAGCTGATAAAATGGTACCCGGAGCATGTGCAGTATGGACGCTTCGGCAACTGGTTGGAAAATAATGTGGATTGGGCGCTGGGACGGGAACGGTATTGGGGCACCCCGCTGCCCATCTGGCAATGCGCCAGTTGCCGCCACCAGGAAGCGATCGGCAGCATCGCCGAGTTGCAGGAACGCAGCGGCCAATCTCTGCGCGAGGATATGGATCTGCACCGGCCATACGTCGATGAGATCAGCTTTAAGTGCCCGGACTGCCGGGGACGGATGGAAAGGGTGCCGGAGTTGATCGATGTGTGGTTTGATTCGGGCGCCATGCCGTTGGCCCAGTGGCATTATCCTTTCGAAAACAAAGAGAGATTTTTCCAACAATTTCCGGCGGACTTTATTTGCGAAGGGGTGGACCAGACGCGCGGCTGGTTCTATTCGCTGCACGCCATTGGCACGCTGCTGTTTGACCAGCCCAGTTTCCGGAACGTGGTCTGCCTGGGGTTGATTCTGGATGCCCAGGGAGAGAAGATGTCGAAATCCCGCGGCAATGTGGTGGACCCACTGATGGTATTGGACGGCAACGGCGCGGATGCCACCCGCTGGTATCTTTTCACCGCCTCTCCCGCAGGGCAGGAAAGACGTTTCTCCACGGAATTGGTGAACGAAGTGGTGCGCCGCTTTCTGCTGACACTGTGGAATACTTACACTTTTTTTGTGACCTATGCCAACATGGATGAATGGCAACCGCACATGGGGGATAGCAACGCCAGACCCGGGGTGAGCGCTTCCCACCATTTAGATCGCTGGATCCTCAGCGAGCTGCATAGTCTGATCGAGGAAGTGGACGATAAACTGGCAAACTACGACGTAACCGGGGCGGCGCGGCCTATCGAAGCCTTTGTTGACCTGCTTTCCAACTGGTATATCCGCCGCTCGCGGCGGCGCTTCTGGAAGAGTGAGCAAGATAGCGATAAGTCGGCCGCCTATGCCACCCTCTATGAGTGCCTGGTGACGGTGGCTGGATTGCTGGCCCCCTTTACCCCCTTTATCGCTGAGGAGCTATATCAGAACCTGGTGCGGACGACGAATCCGCGTACGCCCGAGAGCGTACACCTCTCCTGGTTCCCCAGGATGGATCCGGCCCGCGTTGACCGGGAATTGATGAAGGCGATGCGCCTGGCGATGCGGATGGCCAGCCTGGGCCATGCGGCGCGCAACAAAGCCAGCATTAAAGTGCGGCAACCGCTGGCGCGGGCGGTGATCCGGCTGCGCTCGGCCGCGGATCGCGAATTGCTCGAACCGCTGGCATCCCAGATCGCCGACGAGCTGAACGTGAAGCAGTTAAGCCTGGTAGAAAATGACCAGGCGCTGGTGCGCTTGCGCCTGCGGCCGGTATTAGCGCGCCTGGGGCGGCGCCTGGGCGAATTACTACCCCAGGTAACAGCGTACCTGGCGGCCGATACCGGTGAGATGGCGGCCCAACTGGCAGCCGGGCAGTCCGTCACGATCCGGCTGGGCAGGCAGGCCATCGAGCTGGCGCCGGAGGACGTGTTAGTGGACATGGCGCCGCGGGAGGGATTTGTGACCGCCGATGAAGGCGGCTACCTGGTGGCGATCACCACCGATTTGACCCCCGAGCTGGTGGACGAAGGGCTGGCGCGAGAATTGGTGCGGCGCATCCAGGGTTTACGCAAAACTGCCAATTTTGCCCTGGGCGACCGGATTATCACTTACTACCAGGGGGACGTAGGGTTGCAACAGGTGATGTCCAATTTCGGCGAATACATCCGCAGCGAGACCCTCTCATCCACCCTGTTGGAAGGGGTCCCGGTAGAAGTAGCCGCCCGCGAAAGCATCGATATCGACGGTATGCGCGTCAGGCTTGGGGTGAAGCGTATTTAAGTTGGGAATTTGAATCATGCTATTTGTCTTATCCTTGCCCAACCGGGTTGGGCATTCATCCTGCCTTCATCCTTGTATCCTGTTGGATTTATTTCTTAAGAAAATCCAACAGGATGTAAGGATGGGATAGGATGGATAGGATAAAATACCAGATAGAGGATCTGTGCTCGTCTTTACCTTACCAATTAGGGGCATTGTCAACAGCGCTGTTGCGAGTGATGTTGATCTGCATCCGGCCATCGGGTAGCATGGTGTAGATCTCGGGATTGCCATCCCGGTCGGAGACGAAGGCCAGGCCGCTGCCATCGGGCGCCCAGGCGGGATAGCGATTATTCCCCGGGCCAGAGGTCAGGCGGCGCGGATTGCGCCCATCCCGTTCCATACCATAGACATCATAGGTACTCGCGCCGGCCCGGTTCGAGGCGAAGGCAATCAGGCGGCTGTCGGGACTCCAGGTCGGTTCCACTTCGTCGGCGGCGCTGAGTGTCAGGTTGCGCTGGTTGGCGCCATCTACATTCATGGCATAGATCTCCCAATTGCCATCGCGATTCGTTTGGAAGAGGATCGTGCTGCCATCGGGACTCCAGGCGGGCGCCTGGTTGAACCCGGCAGCCTCAGTCAACTTCACCAGGCCACTGCCGCCCAGCGTTATTAGATAGATCTGCCAGGTGCCCTCCCGGTCCGAGGCGAAGGCGATGCGCGAGCCATCGGGCGCCCAGCTCGGATGTTGGTCATTTGCCAAGCCTACATTTTGCGTCAGCGGCTGCACGTTGCCGCCATTGGCATCGGCGACGTAGAGACGCGCCGGGCCGGTGGGGAAATCGCGGCGCACAAAGGCCACCTGGGTATGGTCGGGGGACCAGGCCGGCGTTTCCACGTAACTCTGGGCCAAGAGCGCCGTGGCCCCATGCCCATCCGGATCCATGGACCATAAGCGGCGGCCGTTAAATGTTTCGCGGGAGGAAACGAAGAGAATGCGGCGGGTACAGCGTTTCCCCCACTGCTGGGCCGTGCGCACCAGGTCATAGAGGTCAATCCTGCCATCCATGTTTAGATCCAGGCGGGCGTTATAGCGCCCATCGCCGGTTTGGGAGCCATACGCGGCGGCCAGGGAGACCAGGTCGAAGAGATCGACGACGCAGTTCTGGTCAAAATCTCCCAGGATCGAAGCGACTACCACCACTACCCCGTTAAAGGCGGTGGACGGCAAGGGATGACCGGTAGGATCGCTCAACTGCACATTGCGCAGCTCCAGGTTGGTGCGACCGGGAGCGATAGGGCGGAAGGTCACATTGGCGATGTTCCCCTGCCCCGTAGCGCCCGGTCCAGCCAGCAGATAGGCGCCAAAGCGCACCACGCCTTGCTGATTGTCAATCGTGGGTCCGACGGTGCGGATAGTGCCGGTAAGATGGTCTCCCAGGGTGACCGCCACTGCCTGGACGACATTGGGATCATAGACCAGGTCAAACTGGAAGCCGGCCAACTGGGTCAACGGGTTGAGCAGGTTGACATCGATGCCCACCGAGAAAGGACCATCGGCCACGCCGACTTGCTGCGCCGGTAGATTCAGCGAGACGCCGTTGGCCGGTGGGGTGATGGGGGTAGAGGTGGGGATGCGGGTGGGGGTCGCCGTGGGAGGCGTGCCGGTCACTGTGGGCGTGGGCGGCGGCGGCAGGTAGGTGATTTCCAAAGTTGGCCCCTGGCCGCCCGCTTCCCCGCTGGCTAGCTGCTTCCAATTGGTTTCTTTATCCTCGACCGGCTCATCTAGCACAGGGGTGAAACCACGAAGCATCAGTCCCTGATTGGGCAGATCTTGGTCTATCCATCCCTGCACCAAGCCGGTGACATTCAGGTCCTTATAGGAGCCGTTCAGTTCGGTATTGGTGGAACCATAACTCTCGGCAAAGGCTGCGTTTAACTGTGCCCAGGTGGCATTACCTTCGTCCCAGTTAGCCGTCACGCGGAAGGCACGCGCAATCATCAACTGGATGGGGGTAGATGAGTCGTTCACCGTGAAATGCAGGTAGGCCGACTGGATCCGCGCCTTAGGCGGAACCTGGGACAGGTTAAAACGTATCAGCGCCCGTTGGATGCCGCATGAAGTCGCGTCATACCCCACACGCAAGAAGCTTAAGGCCCCACTGAAGAGACAATTGGCCGAAATCGTCACATCAGCCTCGGCCAGCAGAGAAACCGTGGTAGGCGGCGCCCCACCGGGGGTAACTGTCACCGTAGCTGACGGCGTGCGAGTTGGCGTGCTGGTAGTAGTCAAAGAAGGCGTGGGGGAGGTGGTATTGGTAGGTGTCATCGAGGGCGTAGGAGTTGCTGTTTCGGTCGGTGTAGGCGTTGGTGTGGGGACAAACTCCTCCACCGTGAGGCTGTAAGTCTTATCCGCACCGTAGAAGCCACGGTTAGTGATTATGACCACCGCCGTGCCATCGATGGAGGATTGAAAGCGGACTTCGGATGCCAGGCTAGGGGGGGCAAAATCGTCGTTGGTGAAGATCGTGCCGCCCACATTGACCAACAGCACGGTGTCCACACCCAAAGCTAGATTAGAGGTGGCTACCCGGTAGTATCTTCCCGCTTTGACCGGGAAATAAACCTGGTCTATATCTCCATCCGGTTGGAAACTGTGCTGTTGCGTTTCTCCCAGGGCAATAGGTTTAGGCATCGCATCGTCAGGCTCGTAAACATCCCCCAACGGAGCATAATCGACCAGGAGAGTGTAGAATTTGTCCGGGCCGTCTATCCCCAGATTTGTTACAGTGACATTGGCTATGCCATCGGCCTGAGCAATGAAATTAATCAACGAGGAAGGATCGCCCGGCCGTACATCATCATTGACAAAAACCTGGGCACCGGTAGTTAGAGTCATAACCGTATCGACGCCCGGCGATAGATCCGCTGTCTTAACCTGGTAAGCATAGCCCTTTTTTACGAGGAATTTTACCCGGTCAACATCTCGAATACCCGATATACCCGTATCGAAAGTATGGGTTTGGGATACCCCCAGAAGAATATCCCGGGCATCCGGATCATCGGGTTCAAAAGCATCACCACCCGGCGCACTTGTTGACCCGCCCAAATCTCTGATCGAAACCTCATAAGTCTTGTCCGGACCGTAATTGCCTTTATTCAGAATCGATAAGAAAGCATTACCTTCAAAGGTTGAACTGAAAACAATCCTAGAAGACACTATTAATCCACTGACGATATCATCATATTGAGGATAACAACAATCTCCAGGAATTTGAAGTGAGCCAATAGTCAAATTCAAAATTGTGTCAACGCCGGGGGCTAGACGAGACGTTCTCACCTCGTATTGGTGACTACGTTGCACTTGGAAAACAATGTTATCAATATCCCCAACTGGGGAAAAATTATGCACCTGAGGAAATTGATTTAAATCGGTCACCTGTTGCGGTTCGCTATCATCAGGCTCATACGAATCTTCATTCAAGTATTGCACTATTAACGTGTATGTTTTGTCGGTGCCGAAAACCCCGCGGTTCATAACTTTTATTAAAGCCATACTATCTAACGGCGATGCGAAACGGACCTGAGAAGAGGAATTCCCTGGGAATATATCATCATTGGTAAAAATCGATGATCCCACAGTGATTGTCAATATTGTATCCACACCGATGGCCAATTCGCTGGTGGAAACCTGGTAAACCGATCCGGCCCGCACGAAAAAGGTTTCCGTATCGATATCCCCTTGCGGGAAGAAAGAATGGATCTGACTTTCGCCGACCAAAATCAGCTTCGGGCTAAAATCATCCGGTTCATAGGCATCCCCACGGGGAGGGGTTATCTCCTTTACCAGGAGATCGTACGTTTTATCTCCGCCAAACTGGCCTTTATTAGTGATGCGTACGAAGACAGTGCCGGAAATCAATGAGGTAAAACTGACCTTGGATTCCGGCGCCCCGCTAATCGCATCGTCATTGTTATATATCACCCCTCCAGCATCTACCGTCAGAAAAGTATCTACCCCAGGCGCCAGGTTCGAAGTCTGAATGGAATATTCCCGCCCTTGAAGCACTTGGAACTTCACATAGTCCACATCGCCATAGGGATAGAAATTGTGCGTCTGGAGATCTCCCAACAGAATAGGCTTAGCATCAGTAGGGGTATCGTCTGGCTCATAGGGATCGAGATGCGGCGTGGGTGTGGCAGTCAAGGTTGGACCAGGGGTGCGTGTTGGGGTCGGAGTGGGAACAGTATAAACAATCGTTAGCTGGGGCTTAAAGGGAACATTTTCCCGCGAAGCGAATTGCCTGAAATTCACATCACCGGTTGATGCGCCAATCAGCATTATACCATTATTATCCAAACTTCCTGTCACCCAACTTTTTACCAAATCAGTGAGAAAAAAGGAGTTATAACCAAAGGGGCCGCTCGGAGGCAACTGTAGCTGATCATGAATCTCGGCGAAAGCTGAATTCATGTCACTCCATGTAGCCGTATTCTCAGACCAGGTTTTCGTTACTCGATGAAGGCTTATAGTCAGTG
Source organism: Chloroflexota bacterium (assembly GCA_009692745.1). GTDB lineage: Bacteria > Chloroflexota > Anaerolineae > Epilineales > SHYO01 > SHYO01. The sequence continues at coordinate 13,977 of SHYO01000065.1, read as the reverse complement.
TTAAAGGATTGGTAGGTGAAGCATCGAAAGCATTATAGTATAAATTCAACTGCGCTGATTGGATGGTCCCTGCAGAAGGAATAGTAGAAAGGTTAAAACGTATTAAGATACGCTGATCTCCACAAACAGATGGATCATCTTGACCAACCCGGAGAAAGCTTGCCCCCCCGTTGAATGTACATCCAGGCGAGACTGTAGTATCCCCTACAGGGTCAAGGTTTAGAACAAAAGTCGGGAATTGGGGAGTAGCAGTGGCAGTGGGAGTCTGAGTAGGCGTGGAAAGGTTGAAAGCCACTAACAAATGGGGCTTGAAAGCCTCAGTCCCGTTTTCCTTGGAGGCGAATTTCTTGAAGTTCACAGACCCTGGTAAGGGTGCGAGGGCATCTGACTCTCGTAACATTATACCGTGATTGGGAATACCGAGAACCCAACCTTGCACCAGACTTGCAACGTCGACCACCTTGGTAACATTCGGCGTGATTTTTTCAGATGGCGTCCCATCCGTGGTAAAAGATGTTATAGGACCACTGACGGAATTACTAATAGCCCATGTAGCTGTATACTCACCCCATGGGACAAGCACCCGGCGAATCTCAACCTCTAAGGTCTTAGTAGGAACATCACTACCCACCCGCACCAGAGATAGGGTAGCTGAGACGATGCTTGCCCCGCCAGGAATTGAGCTGAGATCAAACTGCATAAGAGCACGCGCCAAACCGCATGTCACTCCCGTCGGACCTACGGTAACAGAAGTATCAAAGCCCGAACCTACCGGATCTACACAATTCTCAGTGATCGTTGTATCGGCCACCGGGGTAAGATCGACGACCGTTACCGCCGGAGATCCATGGACATTCACCGGTGGCTGGGGTATTTGTAGCACCATAAAAAAGGAACATAGCAGAAATAGCGAAATACTGAGAGAAAGCGGAAGACGCCGAGACTTTACATTAGTCTTAGGATTAATAAATGCGTCTTTGATCTTCTGTCTTTCGTCAGCTATCCGAGAACTTACCTTAAGCTCCATACTTTCCCCCATCCCCCTTACCAGGCCGGCCCGCCATCCCAGGCAGGGTCGTTGGTGATATTATGCTGCCGGTTTCCGTCTGCGTCCATCACATAGATCTCCCAGTTGGGATAGCCCGGCTGGCTTTCGCGGTCGGTGGCGAAGGCAATCTGCTTGCCATCGGGGCTCCAGGCCGGGGCGCGGTCGTCGCTGGGTGCATTCGTCACGTTGCGCGGATTGCGCCCGTCAAAGGTCATAACGTAAATTTCGTTATCAGCAGCACGCTGGGAGGTATAGGCCAGGTAAAGATCATCCGGGCTCCAAACGGGAGCATAATCTTCTGAGGCCGGGGTATGGGTTAAATTGACGGGATTACGCCCGGCGGGATCGATAAGCCAGATATCGGAGTTGCCGGGCGAGGATACGCCTTGGCGGTTGGAGGAGAAGGCGATCAAGCGCCCGTCATGGCTCCAATTGGGATCGGTATCGGAAGCCAGGGGCGTCTGGGTCAGATTCCGCACGTTGGAGCCATCGGCGTCCATGATAAAGATGTCCCAGTCGCCGCTGCGGTCACTGGCGAAGGCCAAGAAGCGACCATCAGCGCTCCAGGTGGGGTGGGTATCGTTAAAATCACCAAACGACAGTTGGCGCGGGTTGGCGCCCGCCGCCTCCACGATCCAGATATGGTAGCGGGCGTTGGCATCGCCATCCTGGCGCGAGAAGGCCAGCAGGCTATGATCGGCATTCCAGGCGGGGACGGCCGCCGGCCCGTTGATGATTAACTGCAGGTCGGTCCCGTCGCTCCACATGGTCCATACTTTGCGCTCGGTCGTGTCGTCGCGCTCGCTGATGAAAGCCAGGCGCCGGGGGCAGGTATTCCCCCAATTGGTGGCTACCCGCACCACGTCAAAGAGGTCAATGCTGCGGTTATCATCCAGGTCAAAACGATTATCGTACAGGGCATCCCCGTAAAGGGCGCCAAAGCGGCGGCCAATGGCAACCAAATCGACCACATCCACCTTACAATCGCAATTGAAATCCCCCTGAATACATGCCAGGACGCGGACTTCGGCCGCCCTGGTAGCGTTGGGAATGATATCATCCGCGGCGTTGACCGGCCGGACATTGTGGAGCAGCAGATCGGTGCGGCCGCTATTCACCGGCTGGAAGGTGAGGATTACGATGGGACCCGATCCGCTGACGCCCGGCGCCGCGCCGAAGCTATAATAGCCAAAGGTGACAGACCCTGTCGTGGTCACCGGGTCCAAGGGGGTCACGATGCGCCCGGTGCTGGCGACAAACGATTGTAAGGTCATACTGACAAATTGCAGCACAGCGGGATCATAGCTGACATCCGCCTGAAAGCCCGCCAGGCCCACGACATTGGTCACCCCAACGGTGACGGTGACGAGCGTATGCTGGGCCAGGTAATCTGTCTGGAAAGAGGGCGCCAGGTAAACCTTGGTGGGCGGCTCGGGAGTGGCCGTGGCCGTGGGCGTATTTGTCACTGTCGGCAGCGGCGTGAAGGTAGCCGAAGGCCCTGCCGGGACAGTAGTAGGCGTTTCGGTAACTGTACCAGGGTTACCGGGAACGGTGGCAGTGAAGGTGGGGGTCGGTTGTCCTGGGGCCAAGGTGGGTGTGCGCGTAGGGGTCGGGGAGGTGGGGGTTGAAGCGGGAGTAAACTCCAAAGCCGCCCGCGCCTGGATCAAACCGGCGCCGTACCTGTTGTCCCGCCCGGCATCGCCCAGGTCAAGCGCTGTATTGACCAGCGCCTGGCGCACCTCGGCCGGGGTATGGACATTGCCATGAGCCAGCAGCAGGGCCGCCACCCCGGAGACGTGGGCTGCAGCCATCGAAGTGCCCTGAAAAGGGCGCACGGCAAAGGTGCCGAAGTTACCAAAGGGCGTATCAAAGGTCAGTTGCCAGATGCCGTCGGGTTGGCCATCCCCATCCTGGTCGACCGAGAGATCCCCGCCGGGAGCCACCAAGGTCTGGCCTTCGCCATAGTTGGAATAGGAAGCCAGGGTATTATCGAAGCGGGTGGCGCCAACGGCAATCACTTTGTCGAAGGCTGCCGGATAATCCACGGAATTCCGGCTCACGTTGCCTGAAGAAGCCACCACCACGACCCCACTGTCCACGGCGGTATTAACCGCCGCCTCTAAGATCGCCGACCGATTCGGTCCTCCCAGGCTCAGATTGATCACCCTGGCGCCATGTTGGGAGGCCCAGGTGATACCATCAGCGACGATATCGGTGGTACCAACCCGGTCGCTATCCAGCACCTTCACGGGCATAAGCCTGGCACGGAAGGCAATCCCGGCCACGGCGATACCATTATTGGTATCTTCCCCAATCGTGCCAGCGACATGGGTACCATGGCCGGAGGCATCATCGTCGTTGGCATGGGTCGTGTTACTGATAACATTATACCCGGATATGAAACGGGTGGGGGAAAAATCGGGAGAGCGGGAGTATAGGCCAAAATCCTCATAGGCAATACCGGTATCCAGGACTGCTACCACCACACCTTCGCCGCCGGATAGCTCCCAGGCCTGCTCCATCTGGATCTTGCGCAGATGCCACTGGCGACTATAGAGGGGATCGTTGGGGATAGCAGCAGCTTGATAATAATAATTCGGTTCCGCCAAGAGGATGTCTGACTGCCTGGCCAGGGCGGCGGTTACCTGCCGCACATCGGATTTAGGGTCAAAGGCTATCAAGGCATAGCCCGGCATCAGCAGAGGGCGGACCAGGTGGGCGCCCACCACGCGCAAGGCCTGGACCTGCTGCGCTACAGTTCTAGCGGGGCGAAACTGCACCAGGGCTTGCCCAGGTACGGCCTGAGAATACTCAGGTACGGCCTGAGAATACTCAGGGCTGAGATACTCAGCCTGCGGCTTATCGGGAGCAGCCGTAGCCGGTGTACCAGCAATCCAGGCCAATCCAACCGTACAGATCAGCCAAACCGTTGCGCTGAGTATACTCAGCATCAGCACAAAGAGGGAAGTGCTCTGTTTTGTTGGACTCATAAGTATGGGCTCTCCTGAACCCGAAATTGGTTAAAATATAGTGATACCATGTAAAAACACCTGGTTTAGTAACCTTAGAAAGTATAAGGGAAGAACCATAAAGAGAGAGTAAAATCCGCGTGAATTCTGCGTTAAATGGTATTAAACCCGCATCAAGTAGGGCCACGGCCTGAGAGTACTCAGCCCTGAGTACTCTCAGCTTGTATCATCTGCCCTCTATTTGGCGTTTATTTATTTAGTGTTACAATTTCCCTGGGAAGGGAGCTAATATATGGGGATGCTGGATAGATTCAAAATATGGATTGGCAAACAAGATCGCACCTATCTTATTGTGATGGTGGCATTGGTGGTGCTGCTGATAGCCACCCTGGTACTCGGTTTCATCACAGTACAAGATTGGAATAAGCAAAACGACCTGAAAGGGCAGGTAACCAAGGCCCAGGCTACGTTGGACGTGGCCAAAGCCGCGCAGCGGGTAGATATTCAAGCATTGCAAAATCAGGTGGCTACTGCCCAGGCACAGTTAAGTAACATAAGTAATCTGTTCCCTAACGAACAGGCGGTAGCCGAAACCTTACAGAAAATCCCGGTTATAGGCAGCGAGTTGGGCTTATCTGTCTCTCCCCTCGTCGTGCAGGCGGCGGCCACGCCGCGGCCCGGGACGCCCCAGCCAGGGGGCATCATTACAGGTACGTATAAACTGCAAGCCAGTGGACCACAAAACCAATTTAGCCAATTTTTACAGCGCATCCAACAAGAGACGGTAGGCTCCCTCACCGTGAGTAACGTTAACATTAGCCAGGGTCCCGGCCCCAATTCCACGCTAAATGCCGATATTCTGGTTACTTACGTTCGGGGAGCTGCAGGCGCAGGAGCGATACCGACACCCGCACCTCTTCCCACCATCTCTATCGAGCCGCTGCTACAACAAGCCAATACGGCGCTGCAAACTGCCAACTATGAGCGAGCTATCGTCCTATTACAACAAGCGCTGATCTTGCAACCCCAGAGAGGGAACGTGCAGGCCCAGCTATTAAAGACGCGACGGGAATATGGCGCCAAACTATTAGTTTCCGGCCAATTGGCGCAAGCTGCGGCCCAATATCAGGCGATCTTAAAGCAGACTCCGGGAGATCCAGAGGCGATCAACGGCCTGCGCCAGGCAGAAGCAGCGCAGGCTAATCCGACCCCCACCCAGGGACCTACAGCCACACCGGCGCGTGATCAAGCGTTGAATACTGCTTTCGCCGCCGGACAGTGGAGCCAGGTCGTCACCCTGACATTGAATTTGCTCAGCCAGGGAATCAACACTCCCGACTTGACGCAAAAGCTCTATATTGCCTATGTCAAATTAGGGGACCAGTATATCACCCAAGGGCGGCTGGCGGAAGGCAAGCAACAATACCAGGCGGCTTTAAGAATCAACCCCGGTGGGGCGGAGGCGACAACTGGGTTGCAACGTCTGGCGGTCCTGGCGGGTGTCACCCCGGCGGTGCCGCCGTTGAGCAGCATCCCGACAGCTACTCCTCAACCTCCACCGACCCCTGGCCCGCCGACTTTGGCGCCTGATGCTATTACATCCGACCGGTATACCGTCCGCACGGGGGACACCTTGTTTACCATCGCGCGGCGCGCCGGTATTTCCGTGCAGCAACTCATGAGTGCCAATAATATCACAAGTTTTACCGTCTACATTGGCCAGATCCTGATTATTCGTTAGGGCGGTCGCTGAGTACAGCCCTGAGTACAGCATGGGCTAAGAGTACCCAGCTCATGCTGAGTATTCTCAGCCGGCATAGATCCTGGGAGGAGATGTAGTATGCAAAGTCGCGAAGTCATTACCCTGAATTTCGAAGGCAGCAGTATTCGCTTGCTGACGGCTAAAAATGGCGCCGTAGAGAAATTTGAGCTGGATACGCTGTCACCGGGACAGGTAAAAGATGGGATGATCATGGACCCGGTCGGGGTAGGGGTGGTGATCAATACCTTATTTGCCAAAGTTGGCATTTCAAAACAACGGGTCGTTACCTGTATGACCGGGCTGCGGGCCATCCCGCGGCGTTTAACCCTACCCAAATTGCCAGCCAACGTGATGGAAGGCGCCATTCGGCGCGAGGCGCGGCGGGAAATGCCCCTCTCCCCGGATGAGCTCTACCTCTCCTGGCAGATTTTAGAGGATACAGGTTCAAACCTGGACATCTACCTGCTAGGTGTACCCAGGGATCTGTTGGATTCGCAGGTTCAGGCGCTGCGCGCAGCAGGCATCAAACCTGAGGTGATGGATCTGAAACCTTTCGCTTTGATTCGGGCAGTAAATATGAAGGATGTGGCGATTGGCGATTTAGAATCCGACAGCCTGGACGTGATGGTAGTAGTTAATGATATCCCACACATCATGCGCACCATCGCCCTGGGAGAGGAAGATACGCTAGACAAAGCCCAAAGATTGGCCGAGGAGCTGCGGCGCACCATCAAATTTCATAACGATAACCAACCGGACCTGGCCTTGCCTGCTGATGCCCCGGTGGTGCTTACCGGAAGTTTAATCACCGATACCACCTTATTCAATATTGTCCAATCCCAGCTAGATCATCCTGTGATGTTGCCCGAGTCGCCGCTGAGTACCCCTCCAGGTTTCCCCAGCGCCACCTATATGGTGAACATTGGCCTGGCTCTGAAATGAACTCAATCCTGTATAGCTGGCTCTCTGTCATAACCGGGCTCTTCGTGGGCAGCTTTCTAAATGTCGTTGCCGACCGCTTACCTGCCGGCGAGAGCATTTTACGGCCCCCTTCTCACTGTCCCAACTGCCAGCGCCAATTGACCCCTTGGGAATTAATTCCGGTGCTAAGCTGGCTGGCGCTACGGGGACGATGCCGCACCTGCTATGCTGCTATCCCCTGGCGGGTGCCGTTGGTGGAATTGGCTACCGGTATCCTCTTTGGCCTGGTCTGGCTAAGGTTTGGCTGGTCGTGGAACCTGATCGCCGGCATAGGATTAGTGTGCCTGTTAGTCCCCTTGACTTTGATCGACCTGCAACACCGCCTCCTGCTTAATGTCCTGGTATATCCGGGGATGGTTTTTTTTGCCCTGCTCTCGCCGCGCCTGGCGGGTTTTCCCCTCTGGCCGCTGTTGGCCGGCTTAGGCGCCTTCGGCTTCTTCTTGACGGTTCACTTGATTGCGCCACGGGGCATGGGCATGGGGGATGTCAAATTAGCTGGGATGATCGGCCTGGCCTTGGGATTACCGGAGACTTTTGTAGCGCTCTTCCTGGGAATCATCCTGGGTGGGGTGATCAGCCTGGTGCTGTTGGGCACCGGCCTGAAATCCCGCAAGGACTATGTGCCTTTTGGCCCCTTTCTGGCTGCTGGTGCATTACTGGCCCTGCTCTGGGGTCCGGAAATCTGGCAGTTTTATTTGCACATCCTCTTTTAGGATCTCGGTCGATTACGACTACGGTCGAGAGTACTCGGCTTCCCCCTTTGCATAATTTCATTTACTAAATCTGAACTCAAAATTTACGCGAGGTTTACGACCGCTGCGGTTGTGCGATGGTAGTCTTAGACACGCTGAGTATACTCAGCCGTAGCTGTACTCAGAAGATGGGATGCATGATATATGGGCTGAGCACACTCAGCAGAGGACTAACCATGGCAACTAGAGTTGAAGATGTAATTGTAACGCCCAATTTGGCGGATATTGGTATTGACGATGTGTTGCGGCGAATGGTGGAGATGAAAGCCTCCGACGTTCACCTGAAAGCGCAAAGCCACGTCGTATACCGTATTCATGGCAAACTTATCCCGCAAACCGATTTGCCGTTGATTACGGAAGAATGGTTGGCAGCCAGCCTGGAATATATGACCCTACCGGAGCAGCGCGAGATATTTAAGAAAAACCTGGAGCTGGACTTTGCGCACAACATTCAGGGGTTTGCACGCTTCCGGGTAAACGTAGCCCTGCAGCGCGGCACCACCACGATAGTCTTCCGCCAGATAAACTGGCAAATTCCCGCATTGGAAGGGTTAGGGTTGCCGGAGATATGCAAAACCGTGGTGATGAAACCCCGCGGGCTGGTGTTGGTGACCGGCCCAACAGGCTCCGGCAAGTCCACCACCCTGGCGGCAATGATCGATTATATGAATGCTCGGGAGGCGCGCCGCATTGTCACCGTTGAGGACCCAATCGAATATTTGTTTCGGGACAAACAATGTGTCATCACGCAGCGGGAGGTGGGGGCTGATACCCGCTCCTTCGCCCAAGCATTGAAGCACGTGCTGCGCCAGGACCCCGACGTGATTCTGGTAGGTGAATTGCGCGACCTGGAAACAATCGGAGCCGCGCTAACCGCTGCCGAAACTGGCCACCTGGTTTTTGCGACATTGCACACCCCCGGCGCCCCCCAGGCGATTGACCGTATGATCGACGTATTCCCGCCCTATCAGCAACAACAAGTCAGGATTCAGCTTTCGACAACGCTGGAAGCCGTGCTCTACCAGGCTCTGATCCCTAAGTTGGGAGGCGGTGGCCGCGTGCCAGCAGTAGAGGTAATGGTGGCCAACAGCGCTATCCGCAACCTGATCCGCGAGGGCAAAACCCACCAGATGATGAACGTGATTCAGACCAGCAGCAACCAGGGAATGCAGGGGCTGGACCAGGTGCTAGCCAAGCTTTTTCGCAGTAAACAGATTTCGCTGGAAAGCGCCCTCGAGGTTTCCAGCAGCCCCGATGAGCTCAAACGCATCCTGGCGGTGCAGATAAGTTAATAATGCGTTGATTTTCATGTCTAGTTGTGAAGACAAGAGGGTTGCTTACAAAAGTTGTAATTCACACAAGCTTAACGACAAATACACGCATATTTTACACTAGGACCTCAGGAAGCATGATATACTTGTAACAACTGAACGAAATGGCAAAACCAGGGAAACCTGGCGGCGCAAAGCTACGGGCCTAATACAGTCCAGATGTTGGACAATTTTCCAAATTGTCCCATAAGGTGGAGTACGGACTGCTACGGTCGCCGGGTTACCGAAACAGACAAGCTGTTTTCGATGCTGAGTATACTCAGTCTCAACCCGGTCAGACAATAATGTCCACCGGGCTTTTTTTATTTATTTCGTCGGAGACGGAACGCAGCCGGCACGGAGAATCTTTAACCACCCAATTGCCAAGAGGAGGTCCAACATAAGAAGTGAATGTATACGAAATGTAAATTTTCACCTGTCGTGGCCCTGTACTACTAATGAAACACGCATATAACATCATTTACGTCTGTATACCTGGTCAATTATTAATCCCGCGCGGCGGGCATCTAACAAACGTTTACGTCAAGGAGAGGAAACCATGAAGAAGCTACAACGCGAAGAAGGTTTTACCCTGGTAGAGATTTTGATCGTGCTGATCATCCTGGCTCTGTTGGTGGCTATCGTGATCCCCGCCGTGTCAGGCTTCCTGGGCCGCGGTCGTTCCGAGGCCTTCAACGGTGACGGGCGCAACATCCAGGCCGTCGTCGACTCGTACTACACGGACAAGAGCTTACGGGTCAACAATAATAACGCCTTCCCAACCACGGCTGCCGGAGGACTGATCCTCGGGAGCCAATATGCGATCATAAGTGCCCCTTACCTGGTTAACTCGAACTACATGCGCAGCATTCCTGCCTCAGCGGGGACCGACAACGGTGGCGGGCAAGGCCACTATACCTGGATCATCAGCGGGGCTAACGGCAAGGTTGCGGGCTGCCCCAGCAATGACGGATCAGTAGGCACCGGTATCTCACTCGGTCTCTGGGGCTTCAACGCAGGTAAGTCCGAAGCCACCTGTATCTTCGACGGCCAATATCCCTAGATCTAACGGGATCGCTAAGCTTGTAAACGGCCCGGCCGGAAGGTCGGGCCGTATTCTATGAGGTGAGGTAATTTCGATGGCAACCACCAGATCCAATACCATCCTGAATTGGCCCCGCGTGCTCCTGATGGCCCTGGCCTGCATCAGCATCCTGGGCGTCTACAGCCAGTTTCCGGCCAGCCAGGTAGTCCTGCTGGCCGGCCTGGTTATCGGAGGCGGAGCCTGGCTATGGCACCGGCAGGCCTGGCGGGTGGAACGCCCGTTTACCTTAACCCTGGCGCTTTGGCTAGGCAGCAGTATGCTCAGTGCGGCTATGGCAACTATGGCAGGTCATTCTATGACCTCGCTCAACGCGGTGGCCCTGCAGGCGGCCTATGTGGGTGTGGCGCTGCTGGCTTACCTGGCCATTCGCCACGCAGGGGATCTGCAGCTTCTGATGCGCTTTCTGCTGCTGTTGGGCTGGCTAGCCTGCGCCATAGCACTGTATTTCTACTGGGGAGAATCCCTATACGCCGCCATACCTACGATGTTAGGCGCCTTCGGCAACAAGAATCATTTTGCCGGGTTCCTGCTGCTGATACAACCGCTGGCCCTCAGTATGCTCCTTAATCCGGTCCCGCCCTCTCTGCCAGGAAGCCGGGCGCCGGAAAAGCTGATTTACCTGGTAGGCTATGCGGTATTCACTACCTGCCTGATCCTGACCTTCTCACGGGGCGCCTGGTTGGCAGCTATCGTCGGAAACACTATCGTACTAGTACTACACCCCGCAGCCAGGACGAAGGCTGCCCGGCCTCATCTCATCGGCAGCGTAGCCCTGACGCTGGTTTTGGTACTCTTGCTGCAAGGGAATATATGGTCACGGGTACAAAACACCACCGAGACCACAGTGCAAGCTGTAACACAACCCGCGGCTGAAGCGAATAGTGTCGCTGACCGGTGGGGATACTACCAGGGGGCGCTGCAAATCTGGTCCCGATCCCCTTTTTGGGGCTTCGGTCCAGGTAGTTTTGGCAGCCAGTTTCAGCAGTTTGAAGACCAGCCCTTCCGCTTCTCCCGCTATGCGCATAATGTATTTCTGCAAACCCTGGCCGAACAGGGCATTGCCGGCACATTATCGTTGGTGCTCTTACTGGGCCTGGTAGCCGCCAGGGGCATAGAAGCGTTGCAGCGCAGATCCGGCACGCCGACCTTTGTCGGCGACCCGACCTTCGTTTTGGTCCTAGGTTTAGCAGCCGGACTGGCAGCCAGCCTGGTGCACAGCCAGGTGGATCTGGACTGGTACCTGCCGGCCATAGGTATCATTTTCTGGCTAGAAGCGGGCATACTGGTACACCTCGCTGCCCCGGTAGCTGCAGCCCCTGCCAGGGATATTCTAGAAAAGATCCAATTGGGCGTCGTGCTGGATCAACTGCTAGAGGCGGTCATACTGGTCACAGTAGCTGTGACGCCGTGGGTCTTAAATCCCTGGGGGCTGGATAGCGCGATTCTGCCCAAAGCCACTATCTTCCGCCTGCTGGCCGGCATCGTGGCCGCTCTCTGGCTGGGACGCCTGGCAGCCGGTGACAGTATCAAGCTGGAAGAGCTGATAGTAAAAATGCGTGCTGAGGTTACTCAGCGGGTGTCATGGCATGCGTTTTCCTCCTGGAAATCGTTGATCTTACACCCGCCCTTTTTTATGCTAGTGTACCTGGGCCTGGCGACTGTGAGCACCCTCTTATCAGTAGCGCCAGCGACCAGTTTCTGGGGAGCAGAAAGCCGGCACACCGGCCTCTATACCCTGCTAGCGATTGGCGTGGTCACACTTATCGCGGGGCGCGAGTTACGGCGACCGGAGCAACGTGCGCGGGTATTGGCGGCCATCACAGCCGGAGCCAGCCTGACGGCACTGATGGCTTTGATGCAATATATCGGCCTCGATCCCGTGATGGGCGCGACCCTGCGCGGGAGCCGCGTCATGGGGGCCAGTGGCAATGCGATTTTCCTCGGCGCCTATTTACTGATGACCCTACCATTAACCCTGGCCGGAGTATGGCAACGGGAGAACCGATTATGGCGCAGTCTGTTTATGGGGAGCGCTCTGTTGCAATTGCTGGCGCTGGTGTTAAGCCAGAGCCGGGGTCCCTGGCTCGGGGCGGCAGTTGCCGGCTGGACTATGGCGCTGGTTCTCTGTGTGGCCCGCGGCAAGCGGCAATGGGCCCTCCTGACCGCAGGTACCATCCTGATCACGGCAGGGCTGTTAGTATGCATAAATACCTGGCCGGGAGCCGGTCAATGGCCGTTGGTGGGCCGCCTGGCAGTGCTCAGCAGCGGTGATGGTGGGACAACCCAGGTGCGCCTTCTGATCTGGAGAGAGGTGTTCAAGCTTATTGACCAGCCGCAGCAAGTGGGCGATATAACCGATGGGTTTTTGCGGCTGCGCCCCTGGTTAGGATATGGGCTGGAGACATTGCGGGTCACCTTCCAGAGTGTCTATCCTCCTGAACTCTCCCACTACGAAGCTTACCTGGCGATCGCAGACCAGGCCCACAATGTACTGCTACAACAGACTGTCACCGTTGGGCTGCTGGGGTTGGCGGCCTACCTGGCGTTGATGCTGAGCGGCGCCCTGGCGGCCTGGCGGGCGCTACGCCGGGCGCAACACCTGCCTGGCCAACTGCTGGCAGCGGGCTGCCTAGCAGCGCTGGCCGGGCACCTGGCCGAAACCCAATTGGGCATTGAGACCCTGGAGGTCACTTTGATGGTCTGGCTGATCATCATGCTGGCCTGCGGGTTGATCGCCGATGGAGCCCTTGCCGATAGCGTTGAGCCATCCGGTGAAAAGGTCGTAGCAGCTCCATTCCCGCAACTCCGCGAAAGCCGGCTGACCCTGGTCAGCCGGCAGCCTGCTCCGGCCAAAATCGAAAGCAAATCCCAGTGGCTGATCCTGGCGCTGGTATTTCTGATCGTGTGGATCAACACCTCGGCCAATATGAACATCTTGCGCGCCGATACCCTGGCTGCCGGCGCCAGCCAGATGCGTGCTGAGTATACTCAGCGGGCCTCGGCCGGTGCAACGCCGCTGGATAGCGCCCGCCAGGCCCAGGAACTGGCGCCGCAATTCCCGACCTATGCGGCCGTCTTGCATGAGCAGTACTTAGGGCTGGCGGCCACAGCCAACACCCCCGCCGAGCAAGAAGCATATTTTCAGCAGGCGGAAGAAGCTATGGTGGCTGCGATACAAGCTGCGCCGATGCAAGCTCAGTTCTACGACGTGGCCGGGGAGATGTATCTGCGGTGGGCACTGGCCGGAAACACTGCCAAATTCGACAAGGCGCACGCTGCCTACCAACAGGCGACCACCCTCTGGCCGGCACAAGCCTACTTATGGATAAACTGGGCGCATGTCTACCTGCAACAGGGGAACACTGCCCAGGCGCTCCAATTGGTGCAGCACGCGCAAGGACTCGATAACCGCAGCGCGCTGGCTTACCAGGAGCTGGGGCAGGTATACCAGGCCAGCAACAACCTGACTGGGGCTAAAGAGGCCTACACGCAGGCACTGGAACTCAATCCCCAGTTGGTAACCCCCTGGCTGGGCCTGGCAGAGACGCACCTGATAAGTGGAGATCCAGTTATGGCTATTCAAGCGGCAGAGCGCTACATGCGGTTGGCGCCGCGAGACTGGAACGGGGAAAATCTCCTTTCCGTGGCCTACTACCAGGTAGGAGATTATCCACAGAGCCTGGCCCACGCACAGCAGGCGGCGGCGATGGCGCCCGCAGCAAGCCAGGCCGTACTCCAAACGATTGTAAAAGAGGTAGAAAGCAAGATCGGACCGGGAAAATAGGAACCATTTCCCGGAAAATTGGCAGTTCCCCCAAACCGGGCGGCCACATAGGGCAGGGCGGCCACATAGGGCCACCCCTACGGTAGGGGCACCCCTGTGTGGGTGCCCGGCTCCTGATGGGTGGGCGTCAAAGTTTTGCGTTATCGCATCTATGCCTGTTTTCCCTGACCTTTCGCTGATAATTTTTGGCCTTAATTGAATTATTTCTCCCACTTTGCCCTTTGTAGAGGGCAAAAATGGGATCCGTCCCATCACATTACTTGTAC
>SHYO01000064.1 GCA_009692745.1 Chloroflexota bacterium | reverse complement strand
GGCGCCATATATCCAGGCACGTCTGGCCTATGTGGCTGCCATGTTCAACATCCTGCTTGACTTGTTTCACAGGCTTCATCCTGAGGCCAATCCTTTTAAGATGAGCATCGCTGAGTTCTCACTCTAAAACTAGCACCATTGGTTATTAGCACAGTGAGGGAGCGACATTCCTCACCTTCTTCAAAGCTTCCTGCACGACCTGGGCTTTGAATTTCGCTATATATCCTTTTCTTGGGTGAATCGCAGTAAGACCCCCAAGGGTATTCTTGGGGTCGGTCCGGATCAACTCGTAGGCAGCAGGGGCATCTTCTACCGCGAATTCGTGCCAATCACTGATATTTCGCTGATATTTTGAGGTAAATCACGAATTGTTTACTCGTAATAATTCAATGTGTAAATTCAAGCGGCAACATCATGGACTCTATGGAATGGTCTTTTGACGACCTCATCATACTATGTTATACTTTTGCAAGTAAGGTGAATGCTTCTTCAAGCATAGTTTTTAGTGTCGATCTATGTGTGGCTCCGGTGCCCATATGTCGGGAATCGGGGCCTTATTGCGCCAACCGAATCTAATTCTAATCATGAAGGAGAGTGAAGATGCGCTTTGTCCCTCGCAAAATGTTCTTCACCCGTGGTACAGGCGTACACCGCGAAAAGCTGACAAGTTTCGAGATGGCATTGCGCGAAGCGGGTATTGCTCACTTGAATCTTGTTCGTGTTTCCTCTATTTACCCCCCGGGGTGCCGTATGGTCCACCGTGAGGAAGGACTGGCGGCTGTGGAGGCTGGGGAAGTGATTTTCGTGGTTTTGGCAGAGATGGCTACCAACGAGCCCCAACGTCTCATTGCTGCATCCGTCGGAGTAGCAGTTCCGGCAGATCCGGCTCAATATGGTTACCTCTCCGAACATCATGCCTATGGCATGAATGAAAAAGAAGCCAGTGACTATGCCGAGGATTTGGCCGCCGGCATGTTGGCTACCGTTCTTGGTGTGCCTTTTGACCTGGACCGGGATTATAACGAGCGCAAAGAACAATACAAGGTGGGTGGGCTAATTGTAGACACCACTAGTGTTACACAAACTGCTTCGGGTAATGAACGTGGTATGTGGACTACCGTAGTAGCTGCTTCTGTATTGCTCTAAAATGAAGTAAAAGGAGAGGAATCATGCCCTATGGCCGGCGTCTCTTAACCGGGCCAATTACTTCCGATACCAGTATTGTGCAACTGGTGGAAGAGTTCCTCTTGGCGTATAATGCCGCCCGGCTGCGTGAGGCTTGTCTGTTAATGGTGGAAAAGGTGCTGCAAGAAGATGTCACCGTCGGCGTGACAATTTCCGGTGCCTTGACCCCTGCCGGTCTGGGCCGGGCAGCTTTAGTACCACTAATTGAAGCCGGTTTTATCGATTGGATCGTGTCGACCGGCGCCAACCTCTATCATGACATGCACCGCACCCTGGGTTTTGAGCTTTACCAGACCTCTCCCTTTGTCGACGATGTCGAGCTGCGGGAGCAGAAGATTATCCGTATCTACGACATCGTCTTCGACCAGGAAGTGCTCCTAAAGTCTGATGCCTATCTGCGCCAGGTAATTCAAGGCCCTGAATTTCAACGGCCTATGAGTACGGCTGAGCTGCATTACCTTATTGGTAAATACACCCTGGAACGGGAACGTCTGCTGAATACCGGTTATAAATCTGTGCTTAGCGCCTGTCACGAAGCCGGTGTACCCGTTTACACTTCTAGCCAGGGAGATTCTACCATCGGCATGAATGTCGCTGCCCTGGCTCTGGCAGGTAATAAGCTGCGCTTTGACGTTGAGGCCGATGTCAATGAGACGACCGGCATTGTTTATGACGCCAAAAAGAGCGGTGGTAAGAGTGCCGTCATTATCTTGGGAGGTGGTAGTCCCAAGAACTTTGCTCTCCAGACGGAGCCACAGATCCAGGAGGTGATGGGCATTGACGAAAAAGGTCATGATTATTTCATTCAGATTACCGATGCGCGTCCCGACACAGGCGGCCTTTCGGGAGCTACCCCTTCCGAAGCTGTTACCTGGGGGAAAGTCAATCCAGCACAATTGCCGGATTCCATTGTTTGTTATCTTGATTCTACGGTAGCTCTGCCTATTATGACAGCTTACGTGCTGGCTAAATGTGCTCCCCGGCAGAAGAAGCGCCTTTACGACCGGCGTCAAAGTATAATGGAGCAACTGCAACGAGATTACCTGGCCAACCGCCCGTCTGATGATGTGGAGTTCCCGGTTTCGGGCTAAAGGTCCTGGCGGGAATGGTAATAAAGTCTACACTAGCTGCTAGTTCACTTCCGTTATACCACCAGCCCAATTGAACAAATCGTCCTATATTATTTTTGTCAAAACCCATAATCAAGCAAATCCCTCGCGATTGTAGGGGTACCCCTACGTGGGTGCCCGGATGTGCGGGTAGCAGAAACCGGGCGGTCACATAGGACCGCCCCTACCTGCATTAGCCGCCCAGTGGCCTTAAGAGTATAATTGATACGCAGGTGGTCATTCAGCTTCTAGAGGTCAATGTGGCGCCTGAACTGAAGTCTGATACCGAAAAACTAAAACGACGAAACTATGAGCTTTCGGTGCTTAACGCCATTGCCGAAGCTTTAAATCGTGAAGTCGACCTGGACCGGTCGCTACACACGGCACTGGCCCTGGTGGTCGAGCTCTTTGATGTACAAACCGGCTGGATCTGGCTGCTGCGTGAGGCAACCGGGAAACCCTACCTGGCAGCCGCTCAAAATCTGCCCTCTGCTCTATCCCATCCGCCGCAACGCATGGAAGGTTCCTGCTATTGCCTGGATACCTTTCAAGCCGGGGATCTCAACGGTGCCGCTAATGTGAATGTAATTACCTGTAGCCGTCTGAAAAATCTTGTCGATGGCACCGACGGATTACGCTATCATGCGAGCGTGCCTCTTTATGCCCACGATAAAAAAATGGGGGTCTTAAACGTGGCCAGCTCAGACTGGCAGGAACTCTCCCCCGATGATCTCCGCTTACTGTATACCGTCGGAGACCTGCTGAGTATTGCGGTAGAGCGCGCTCGCCTTTTTGCCAGGAGCGTCGAGTTGGGGGCTGCAGAAGAGCGTAACCGCCTGGCGCGAGAAATTCACGACACCCTGGCCCAGGGATTGGCTGCAATTACGTTGCAGCTTGAAACTGCCGATATCCTGCTTGAGAGCGGGCGAGATGCTGCTCGCGTGCGCCAGGTTGTCAATCAAGCCCTAAGCTTGACCCGTACGAGTCTGGAAGAGGCGCGCCGCTCAGTTCTGGACTTGCGGGCGGCGCCCTTGGAGGGGCGTCCCCTGGCGGTTGCTCTACAGGCTCTGACAGAAGAGTGGTCGGCGCGCTGGGGCATATCCTTGAATTTCGCCGTCACGGGTGGTAGCCAACCGTTATCTGTGCGTATCGAAGCCGGGCTATACCGCATGGTCCAAGAAGCTCTGACCAATATCGCGCGCCATGCCTCCGCTTCCAATGTCCGTATCGAATTGGTGACTACACCGGAGCAGGTATACCTGGAGATTGAGGACGATGGCAGTGGCTTTAATCCCATCCAAATCCCTGAAAGTAGTTACGGGTTGATCGGGCTGAATGAAAGGGTAAAACTTCTCGGCGGCAAATTAGAGTTGCAGAGTTGGCCTGGGTCCGGTACTGTTCTGAAAATCTCTATCCCCTTCCTCACCCCCGCCTCCCAGCCGGCCGCAGAAGTCAAGCAATGAAGAATGCGCCTATCCGTATCCTCGTAGCCGACGACCACCCGGTAGTCCGCGATGGTCTGATTGCTATGCTCAGTACCCAGCCGGATTTCCATGTGGTGGGCGAGGCGGACACCGGTCTGGTGGCTTTACAAAAAGCTATCTCGCTTCAGCCCGACGTAATATTGCTGGATCTGGAAATGCCCGAGCTAGATGGCGCCGAGGTTATCCGTCGCCTGGGCACATCTAATCCCACGGTGCGGGCTATCGTTTTTACAGCCTTTGACACCGACGAGCGTATTCTGGGCGCGGTCCAGGCCGGCGCGCAGGGCTATCTGCTGAAAGGTGCGCCCCGCGACGAAATCTTCCGCGCTATTCGTGTGCTTAGAGAGGGCGGCTCGTTACTTCAGCCAATCGTAGCTTCCAAGTTATTGCGCCAGGTCAGTGGTCGGGGAAATGTCACAGGCGGCCTGGGCGGCCCGGCCCCGGAAGCTTTAACCGCGCGGGAAATGGAAGTCTTACACTTGCTAGCCCAGGGCAAAACTAATCGGGAAATAGCTGCGGACCTGGTGGTTACCGAGCGCACGGTCAAGTTTCACGTCGGCTCGATATTACATAAGCTTGGTGCCGGGAATCGGACCGAGGCCGTGGCAATCGCTGTGCAACAAGAGCTCATATCCCTATAAGTGCTCTCTTAAACCAGCCCCGACCTCGCAGAAAAACCACACCCAAGGCTACCTGTACCCATGTACAGGTAATGATACTGTACCTATTCATAGGCTAAAAACTGGCCTGGCGCATGATGCGCTGTAGCGCCATCTGCTATATTATTATCCTAGCGGGACAGTTTCCGGATAAATGATAAGGATAGCATCTCATGACCATAGATAATTCGCAACGAACAAATCGCACAGCCTTGGTTACCGGCGGGTCGCGTGGCCTGGGACTGGCCCTGGCGCGCCAACTGGCCGGTCACGGCTGGACCCTGGTGATTGATGCCCGTGGTGCAATAGCTCTGGCAGCGGCGCGGGCTGAGTTAGCCCAACTCACCCAGGTAATCGCTGTGCCCGGTGACGTGGTGGATGCCACCCACCGGCAAGCGCTGGCCGACGCCGCTGCAACGGTGGGCGGCCTGGATGCGGTCATTAACAATGCCAGCATTTTGGGGCCTAGTCCCCAACCTGCCTTGCTCGACTATCCCCTGGACACGCTGGAGCAAGTCTACCACACTAACGTAATTGCTCCTCTGGCTTTGATTCAGGCCGTCCGTCATCACCTCAGGCCTGGTGCGACGATTATTAATATTACTAGCGATGCCGGAGTCGAACCCTATGCCGGCTGGGGCGGGTATGGTTCCAGTAAGGCTGCTCTGGAGCATCTTTCAGCCATTTTGGCTGAGGAGAATCCAGAATTAAAGGTCTACTGGGTTGATCCAGGGGATATGCGTACCCAGATGCATCAGGAAGCTTTCCCCGGTGAGGATATCAGTGATCGCCCGTTACCGGAAGAGAGTGTGCCGGGGTTGCTATTACTCCTGGAAGGCCAATACCCCAGTGGGCGTTATGCTGCGCGGGAATTAATCGAGGAGGAAAGCTCATGATACCATGCTCAACCTGCTTGAGCCGCCATCATCTCCCATTAAGCATCCATCCGGAAGCACCTACCACCATCCCGCGTCTACCACAGACCATTCGATCTATGCCATCCACCAGTGTGCCGCGTCTTGCCTCGTTGGATTTTGAGCTTCCCCCCCAATTGGAGGCTGCCGAACCCCCTGAGGCGCGCGGTTTGGCGCGGGATCAAGTCCGGCTAATGGTTTCTTATCTTATAAATAATCGGGTAATTCATACCCGTTTCCGTGACATCGAGAACTTTTTAGAGCCCGGCGATCTGCTGGTTATCAATACCAGTGGGACTATGAATGCAGCTATTAGAGCTATCCGGGCAGACGGCATGCCGCTGGAGCTACACCTTTCTACCCACCTCCCGGCGGATCTATGGATAGTGGAGGTGCGGCTTGCCGGAGATGAACTTCCTGCCGCGAATGGCGCCAACCTTGCCGGCAAGAAGGCCTCCCGTCCATTTCATGCTGCGGTAGCCGGTGAAACCTTTGCCCTACCTGGCGGCGCTTCGGCTACTCTGCATACTCCCTATCTCCATGCTGAGGGTACTCAGCGACGCACCCAACCTGTGCCGGACCCTACGCGCCTGTGGATCGCCACACTCCAACTGCCATCCCCTACGCCGCTTTACCTGGAAGAATATGGTTTCCCTATCCGCTACGGCTACATTAAACAGAGCTGGCCCAATAGTTATTACCAGACGGTTTATGCTACCGAAAAAGGGATTGCAGAAATGCCCTCCGCAGGCCGGGCTTTCACGCCCGATCTGATTACCCGTCTCGTGGCGCGGGGAGTTCAGATTGCTCCCCTGATCCTGCATACTGGCGTCGCCAGCCTGGAGGATCATGAACCGCCCTATGAAGAATACTACCGGGTGCCGCGGGAGACTGCCCAGGCTGTGAATATGGCCAAAGCGGCAGGGCGCCGGGTAATAGCGGTGGGCACTACTGTGGTGCGCGCTATCGAGACTGTCACCGACGAAACGGGGATAGCTCACCCTGGTGCGGGCTGGACGCGCTTGATCATAACTCCGCAACACGGTCTGAAAGTCGTTGATGGTCTGCTCACCGGCTTCCATGAGCCCCAGGCGACCCATCTGGCGATGATTGAGACTTTGGCGGGGCGTGAACACCTGCAGGTAACCTATGCCGCTGCTTTGCAGGGGGAGTATTTATGGCATGAATTCGGCGATCTGCACTTGATCCTTCCCTCTCAACCAGAAAGGAGCTCGGAATGACCATGCGAACTGATAACCTGGTCCGTGTTGCCAGCGTTGCCGATGTGCAGGCGGCGGGGTATTTCCCGGTGAATATCGCCGGGTATACCCTGGCCCTTTTTGCTTATGGCGAAAAATTCTATGCTGTGGATAACCGCTGTCCCCACATGGGTTTTCCGCTCCATCGGGGTACCGTTAAAGATGGTATCTTGACTTGTCATTGGCACCATGCCCGTTTCGACCTGGCCAGTGGCGGTACCTTCGACCAATGGGCCGATGACGTGCGCGCCTTTGCCGTGGAGGTGCGGGCTGTGCCCGGTACAGCCGGTGACATCTGGGTGGATCTGGCTTCCCAACGGGAGGGGCGCCCGCACCAGCGCCAGCGACTGCAAGATGGCCTGGAGCGTAATATCTCCCTTGTGATTGCCAAATCCGTTATCTCCCTGCTGGATAGCGGTGAGGATCCGGCTGAACCTTTCCGCATCGGTTTGGATTTCGGGGTGCGCTACCGCCAGGCAGGATGGGGGCAGGGCTTGACTATGCATACCTGCATGATGAACTTGCTCCCTTATTTGGACGCCGAAGACCGCTCCCGCGCGCTGTACCACGCCCTTTCAGCCGTCGCCCGGGATTGCGACGGGACGCCGCCCCGTTTTATCGTCCAACCTCTGCCTTCTGGCGCCACCGATCTAACTACCTTGAAGCGTTGGTTCCGCCGGTTTATAGAAGTACGGGATGCCGAGGGGGCTGAGCGTTGTATCGTCTCTGCCTTGCACGCCGGAGCCGGCGATCGCCAAATCGCGGATATGCTCTTCGCCGCCGCCACCGATCACCGCTACATTAACATAGGCCACGTACTGGACTTTACCAATAAAGCCCTGGAAGCCCTGGATATAGCCGGCTGGGAACCTGCGCGCACTGCGATGGTCCTTACCAGCCTGGCGAATGGATATGCGAATGCTAGCCGCATGGAAGAATCCAACGCATGGCGTAATCCCATTGACCTGATCCAAATTTTAGCGGAAGTCTTTGATCGCCTACCGGCCGCTTTGGAACAGGGTGCGCAGCAGAGCGGGGGGCACGCTGTGCCGGCCCTATCCTATCAGGCATCTCTTATCCCCACCCTGCTGGGCGAAGATCCGCCCGCCATTGTCGCTGCTCTTCTCTCGACCCTGCAGGCGGGAATTGCCGTCCCCGATTTGGCCGGTATCGTGGCCTACGCAGCCGCCCTGCGCATCGCCCACTTCCACACCAGCAACGAGTTTGGCGACTGGGACACAGCGCTGCATACCTTCACTTTTGCCAATGCTGTCCATCAGGGTCTGCGCCGCACGCCTTCGGCAGAGTTAGTCCGTGGGATCTTCGATGCGGCTATGAGTCTCTACCTGGACCGATTCCTGAATATTCCGCCAGCTCCTCTGCCGGGCCCAGCTTCTAACGGCCATGAGCCAGAAACCGTTCTGGCAGAGCTACCCAATCTGCTGGACCGGCAACAACAAGTTGATGAAGCCGGTTCCATGGTAGCGGCTTATCTTCATCGTGGTGGTAACCCGGGTCGTGTCATCGCCTTATTAGGGCGCCTGCTCTTGCGGGAGGACCGGGATTTCCACACAATCCAGACACTGGAAGGTGCCGTGCGGCAACATATTCTGTTACGGGGCACGCCGGCCGGAATCCACGTCTTGGTGGCGGCGGCCCGCTATCTCGCGGCCCACTCTCCTACGATGCGCGCCCAGGGCCAAACCTATCAGATTGCCTACCGGCTAAATCGTGGGGAGCATCTCTTCGAAGAGTAGTTATTAAGGCCCACCCGGAGATGGCGTGGGATCTGGATGCTCTCGCCTGTATTCAGGTGTGGCAGTGGGCGCTGCCGGTATATTTCCCGTAATCGCCGTCGGCTCCCACCTCGGCAGATTATCATCCCTGTGGGTCGGGGTCGGAGAGGGCCGCTCCCGCCTTGGCTCTGGCGTGGCCGTAGCTGAGGGCCGCTCCCGTCGCGGTTCAGGTGTTGGGCTGGGGGATTCGCGCCGGATGACATATGTTGGCGAAGGTGGTGGCCCATCCCGTCGCGGATGCGGGGTCTGGGTAGGTAGCGGTTCTTCCCGGTGTTCTCGCGTCGGCTGAGGCGTGGCCGATAGTTCCACCGGATGGGGTGTCTCACTGCCCTCCGGAGTTGGCGTTATGCCTGGTAGCGGCCGGTAAGGGGGGGACGCTGCTGGCTGGGGCGTTGCTGTGGCTCTGTTTTCTTTGTGTTGCTCCGTCTCGGGATGAAAGGTGCCTGTTGGCTCGGGTGTTGCCCGCTGATCCCTGGGTATTCCCTCCCGTGTCTCGGTTGCTGCTGGCGCCGGAGTAGATTCGGCAGGTTGTGTGCCGCTCAGCGGGGCAATTCTGAACCTTTCTGGCTCCTGGCTTGGTGTAAGAGTAGCATGCTGAGAATACTCAGCCGGCGCCGGGGTGGCTGGGACCACCTGGATTTCTTCCTTCAGCACAGTTGCCGTGCCCTTGGCCGTGGGCATGGCGCTGAGGTCAGAACCTGTGAGGTCAGAACCTGGAGGGAGCGTCCCACCAGCAGGCGCCCGCTTGCCCTCATCCAGCTTTTCCTGCTCTTGCCTTAATTCATCCAGAGCTGTGCTGATCATGGGCCGGCTCGGCTCTGGTACCTGGGGTGTCAAATTTGTAAGTACCTGCCGCGCTTGCTCCAAGTGTTGCGTAATATCCCTGTGGGTAGTAGCATCATGGTTTCGCTCTGCCATTGCTATTGCAGTGCGGTATTCATCTTGCATCTCTCCCACCAGGTCAGATTCTACATTCTTTCCCAGCCGAGCTAGAGTTTGAATCTCATATAACCGCCGGTCTGCCAGTTCCAGGTGCCAGCGGGTGGCTGCCGGGCCACTGACGATCTGGCTTTGGATCTGCTCTGTGGTCCGCTTGATCGAATAGAGGGGGGTATTCGGCAGACTATCGGCAGATGCCACCGTCATCCCCATACCGGCGAGCAACAACGCCACGATCACTACCGCAGCTCGCAACGCCGGGTGCAGTGCCAGAGAGGTATACTTTTCAAGCAGTGTTTTTTTCTGGCGGGTTTTTTCCAGCGACATCACCGGCACGAGATCAGGCGTTCGCGCTGGGTTTTGCGGCACTGTGCCGTTGTGGTGGCCGTTGCTCTCTACTATCAGGGTATGCCCATTTAGGGCATGACCATTTGTGGGGATCTGGCCGTTCGTCCCGGTCCCCAGCCGCTCATGTAGCCGTTGCAGGCTGCGGTCAAGCTGGGCCTTTTGCATAGCTGGCCCAGCAGCGTCCTCACGGCGCTTCGTCTGTCGCAGGCGCTGTGCCAGGTGCAACAATGGCTCCAGCTCTGCGCCCACTGCCGCGTGGTCCGCCATGTCGTACCGATCCAGCTCTGCCTCAACCCCACTGCCGCGTTCTAAAGCATCAATAGATTGGTTCAGCAGCTCTTCGATTTTCATCCGCCCCTCCTGTTTTTAGATAAGGTGGCGGTGTCTGGACTTTTCTCTTGAGAATTGATCCGGTGGGACTGGGGGGTATCGGAAATCTTCTGAATTGTAGCCTGCAGTGATTGCAAGGCTCGATGCTGCAGGGCTTTGATAGCTCCCTCGGTTTTATCCATAATTCGCGCGATTTCGGCCGTGCCCATCTCTTCAAAGAAACGCAATAAGACAACCTGTTGTTGCTCAGCCGTTAACTGGCGCAATGCCACACTCAGCTCTTGAAAATGAAAGGCTTGATCCATGCTCAACCTGGTTGAGCCGCCATCCCCTTCGGCAGGCATTGTCGCTGCTACTGTCTCAAACTCTTCTGGGATAAAAATCTGCTCTTCGCGGGTTCGTTTGTGATACGTATCGACGACCAGATTATGTGCTATCCTGAAGATCCAGCCGGCGAATATGGCCCCGGTATCCTGGGGGGTAGACCGAAAGGTATCGATCTTACTGAATACCCGGTAGAATACCTCCACTGTTAGATCTTCACTGAGCATTTCATCATCAACCCGGTACCGGATGTAGCGGTAAATCCGGTCTGCGTAGGTAACATAAATCTGATCCAACGCGGCGCTATCTTTCTGCTGCGCGCGCTGAATCAATTGCGCCAACTCTCCATCTGCCAGGAGAGTAATCTTACTATCCACGTGCATTATGCATTCCTGAAAGTTAATACTGTTTACCGAGACAATAGTTACGGGAGAGGCTGTAATATATGACTATCGCATCCTGCTCTGGATACGGTATACTGGTATCTTTTTGACTTTCCCGCCGGGAAATGGTACTATTTCTTCGATTTCAAGGGGGCGGGAAAAGCCGGATTTTGCGTCCGTTGTTGACGGATGTTTGGCTTAGGAGTAATCTTCTAGACCATATTATTAGCGCAGTTTGAGAGTTATTTATAAATAGCCTTCTTTTAGCGAGAATTGAGGATACCGCGTAACATGGTACGACCATCGAATCATAAGGCATTGCGATTTGCCTCCAATATCTTGATCGTGCTTGGTTTTGCGCTGTTTGGCTTGGGCCTTTTTGTCACTGTACGCAGTAATTTCATAACTGTACCATCTAACCTGGCCCATGTACCTGGTCAAGCTCCCCCTATAGCCTATGCGCGTAGTTATCCCACCGAGACACCCTATGCTACACCTACGCCAATTCCTGTCTCCACTGAAAGTGTCCCACTGAAAGTGTCCGCTCTTACGGGAGGTCTCAGCTCTACCGATGAGGTGGAAGTGCCCTCACCCACCGCTATACCACCTAAGGAAACTGCCACTCCGATGCCTCCCACGCCAACCGCGACGCGCGTGATTCCTTCGCCTACGCCGGTGGTCTATGAGGAACCCGAGCGCATTAAGATCCCTGCCCTGGATATCGACTCTAAAGTGCTTGAGGTCGGCTGGAAGACTTTCCAGCAAGGCAGCCAATTCATTAGTGAGTGGGAAACTGCCGATTACGCGGTAGGGTACCATAAATTTTCTGCTCTGCCCAGCATGGAAGGGAATATGGTCATGTCCGGCCACAATAATATTCGTGGCTCCATTTTCCGTAACCTGGCCGATATTCCCCTGGGTAGCGAGATCACAGTATATACCGCGAATCATACCTACTACTATCGCGTTGAAGATAAATTTATTATCAAAGAAGCCGGTGTCAGTGAAGAGGAGCATCAGAAAAACGCTCAGTGGATTGCGCCAACTACCGATGAGCGCTTGACCCTAGTTTCCTGCTGGCCCGTCTGGACCAATACGCATCGTATTATCGTCATTGCCAAGCGAATCCTGGCGCCTACACCAAGCAAGCGTGGCCGGGAACCGGATCAATAGAGTCGCCGTGGAGCAACTGCGCCAGTTACCCAGTACCGAGCGGCTGGCCTCCGCTGTCACCCAGGCATTAGCCGATGAGCCGCATGCCCTCGTCATCGAAGCGGCCCGCTCTACTTTGGAGCGGGCCCGCCAATCGATGCTGCAGGGAGGAATCCTGCCTACTTCCGCGGATCTGGAACAGGAAGTGATTGCCGCGGTAGAAGCCCTGGTGCGACCTACTCTCATCCCAGTTATTAATGCTACTGGCGTTATCGTCCACACTAACCTTGGGCGTGCTTTACTCAGCACCGCCGCCCTGGACGCTATGCGCCGCATCGGCGCAGGCTACAGCAACCTGGAGTTTGACCTGGCCAGCGGTACCCGCGGCTCGCGCACCTTGCATGCGGAGATCTTGCTGGCTCGTCTCACCGGCGCCGAAGCTGCCCTGATCGTTAATAATAACGCCGCTGCTGTGATGTTGGTGATGGCCGCCCTGGCACGGGATCGGCAAGTTCTGGTCTCTCGCGGCCAGTTGGTTGAGATAGGCGGTGGTTTTCGCATCCCCGATGTACTACGCCAGAGCGGCGCCCACCTGGTCGAGGTCGGTACTACCAATCGCACCTATGCCCGGGATTATCTCGAAGCCACCACGCCTGAAACTGCTATGATCCTCAGTGTACACTACAGCAATTTCCGGCTGCAAGGATTTGTACACCAGCCGGAACTCAGCGAACTGGCGGCTGTGGCGCGGGACAATAACTTGATTCTAGTCGAGGATTTGGGCAGCGGCTGCCTCCTGGATACGCTCCCTTATGGCTTGAGCCATGAGCCCACCGTGCAGGAAAGTATTGCTGCCGGTGCCCATCTGGTCTGTTTTAGCGGTGATAAGCTCTTTGGCGGCCCCCAGGCTGGAATTATTGTGGGAACGCACCAGCTCCTCACAGCGGTTAAACGCCATCCTCTCGTCCGGGCGCTGCGCGTGGACAAGATGACCTTTGCCGGCATCCAGGCTACCTTATTGCATTATCTCAGGGGAGAGGCCGAAACCCAGGTTCCCGTCTGGCGCATGATAGCTGCCAGTCTGGAAAGTCTGATGCTGCGAGTACAGCATTGCAGCGCAGTCCTCTCCGCCGCCGGCATAGATACCCGTACCTTAGCGGGAGAATCCACCGTTGGAGGTGGCTCCCTTCCCGGTGAAACCATGCCAACGCTATTGCTGGCGCTGCCCCACGCCCATCCCCAGGATTTGGCGCGCCGTTTGCGCCAGGGGCAGCCAGCAGTTGTACCCCGCATTCAGGATGGCATGGTTGTTTTTGATCTGCGCACCGTACTTCCCGATGAAGATGCTATCCTGGTCCGCGCCATCCTTTCCGCATAGTGGTGGCGAATTTTGTCTCCCCGCTCTTACCATATCTCAACCACCACCGGATCGGCGGAGAGGCGGAACGTAGTTGCCTCTGTGGCGGAGATCTGGCTGGCGCTTGGCGTCAGATTCCCTTCGCGATAGTGCAGGTTATAGTATTGCCCTGCCAGATGCAGGTCCTGAGGTGAGAGGCTGACCTGGATTCCCTCTGCTGCCGTTCCTGCCGCCTGGAGACGGTTTTTGGGAAATCCGGAGTCCCACCATAAAACTAGCTTTTGATGGTCTCCATTGTTTTGCCGCCCTAAACCGTTCTGACGGCTGGAGCCGCTTATCTCCTGGAATAAATAGGCTTGGACCTGGGGAATGGGGGTGACCACCTGGCGTACAAACCGATAGTTTTGTAATTCCCCTGTGATCCAGCCCAAGGCGGCATACGCCGGGCGGGGCGTACCCGCTTTATCGAAGAGCCCCCAGGGTAAATCGTCAGGCTGATCGCGCATATTAAACCAGGTGGCGAAGATCAGGCCGGCGGCATAGGCCTGGACCATCTCTTGCACCAGGTGGCTGGCCTGTAGCTCCGGTGAGCTACTGCTAACCTGCAGCCCAACTTCGGTGCTGGCTAAAGGCTTGACGTAGCCATAGCCGGCCAGAATTTGGCGCACGCCGCGGGCCTTGGCCATGAGATTCTGAGCTTCGGGTCTGGCGCCATAGACTTGGTCCCAATAAATCCGATATCCATCGTAATGATGGAAGGAAACCACATCAAAGTAATTGCCGGCCCCGGTACGTAAGAGCGCCGGTAGGAAATCGGCGGAGAATTTCGGGCCACTGTAGCTGGGGTATCCTATAACACTGCCAGTTTCGAAAACATCTAATGACAGGCCGCCAGGCATAATTTGGGTTTGGGGGCTGATCGCTTTGACCGCCGGATAAACCTGGCGCAACATATCCGCATATTCCAGACTATCGGCTTTACCGTTCAGATTAACGTCATCACCCCAGCAACCCCCCAGAGATACAGCCGCCAGATCTGTGTTGTCCGGCTCGTTCCATAACTCCAGGTAGCGAACCGGCCAGCGCAAGCCGGGCATATCGGCTACCCCGTCCCCATCGTAGCGCTGCGCCAGAGCAGCCACAAAGCGGGCAAATTCCGGGATATATTGGGGATAAAGAGGACCGCAGGGTGTGGAAGCCGCCCACTCGGGGGCGCCCTGGATCGTGACAACCGGCGTCAGACCGGCGCCCTCTGCTGTGGCGATATCTCTGTCCAGGTAACGCCAATTGTAGATGGTGCCGAAAGATGTGGTACGGGTAAGGGATGCACCGGCGGATGGCCCACGAGAGTACTCTCGGTCGGGCTGCACATCGTGCCATTCGGTGTAGAGGCGGACCCATTTGATGCCGGCCTGCGCTGCGCGGCGGGGCCAGATTGGATCAGTGATATCCCTGAGCAGAACTACCCCAGCCGGTTTCGCTGGGCAGCGATCCAAGAGCCCAGGCAGACCCTGGCTTAAGGGGAGAGCAGGACGGCCTGCGGAACCTAGGGCCAGCAGCCGCTCATTCAAGACCAATTGGGCATGATCAACCAGTTTCTCATCGAAGTAGGGGCACTCCACCAGACCTGCGCGAATGGGCAATGGCTGTTCCGGTAACCAGCCTGCCAGGAATAGGGCCAATAGCTCAACTACAGCCGCTAATAAGCCTGGTAGGAGCGCCAGCAGCAGAGAAGCCCTATTGCCAGGTTTCGTGAACAAAAAGTAAATCCTCCTCAAACGCTTATGTGTCCCGCCTGAGAGTACTCAGGGCTGAGTATACTCACCATGGCATCATACAAGGTGCGGTCTCCTGGCCGCACATTTTCCAGGTGCGGCACATGCTGAGTACTCTCAGCGGGCCATCATACACTCAGCCCTGAGTATACTCAGCATGTGCCAAGGGATACAAGTGACGGCAAAGCCGGATTGGATCACAGGAATTACCGTTGGTTTAGCCCATAAGCAAAGATTTACGTGCTTTTAATGGGCGGCTCCGGCTAATGGTATATACTAGAATTATGCGTTATTCACTACGGGTTCAGGCCATGCGAAAAATATCGGCAGCCATCGGCGTCGCTCTATTGAGCGTCTTTTGCTGTGTTAACATGGTCCAGGCTATGCTGCCGGATGACAAATGGGGTAGTACCTATGGCCCAAGAGCGCCTACCGGCCAACCCGTCCCCATCTCTGCTGCGCCCGCTACGGCGCTGGCCTACGATCCTCTCATCGCCGGCATCATGAGTCAGGTTTCGACCTCCAACTTGAGCCAAACGATTATGGCGCTACAGAATACCGGCGGTAATGGCAATCCAGGGACGCGCTTCTCGTACCATCCCAATCTGCGCCTGGCAGCCCAATATATTGGCCAGCGCTTTGCTAGCTTCGGGCTTGGGGTAAATTACGATATGTACGGCTCACCGGAGCAGGGCTATATCACGAATGTGATCGGCACCTTGCCCGGAGTAGGCCCTAACAGTACAGAAATCCTGATTATCAGCGCCCATTATGACTCGATCGCCAATCGAACGCCAGGCGGTTGGAATTCGGATATCCAATCCGCACCGGGAGCAGATGATGATGGCAGCGGCGTAGCAACCGTCATTGAGGCTGCCCGGATTTTAAGCAGTTACAGTTTTTCCCGCACGATTCGTTTTATAGCCTTTTCCGGAGAGGAGCAGGGGTTGCTGGGGAGCCTGTGGTACGCCGCGGCGCAACAGAGCCTGGGGGCGAATATTGTAGGAGTGTTACAACTCGATATGGTGGCCTGGGATAGCAATAACGACGGGGTGATGGAAGTCGATGCCAATCTGACGGCAGCCTCTCAGCAACTGGCGCAAAGCTTCTCCGATAGTCGCCAGATCTACGGCGAGAGTGGGATTTCCACCCGTATATACTATGGCACCGGTCGCGGTACCAGCGATCATAAATCTTTCTGGCAACAGGGTTACCCGGCGGTGCTGATATCCGAAGACTCTTCCAACGATTTTAATATTGGCCATTATCACACGACCGGAGATCTGTTGGAGACGCTCAATCTGCCTTATATGACACGCATTGCCCGCGTCACAGCAGGTACGCTCGCCACCCTGGCTGGACCCTCCGAATCTGCCATCCTGGAGACGGATCTCAACGCCGACCACAGGGTGGATACCGAAGACCTACGCATGGAGATGAGCCGTTGGCGCGGTGTGCCCCTACCCCCGGCGATGGATTTCGATAAGGACGACCGGATTACAGTGGCAGATATCATGCATATCGTTAAGGATTTGGGGCAGACCGGCCGGTAGACGCCATCTCAGTCCGAGGAGATTAGCAGGGGCTTGTTTTAACAGATGCCTCCGGCAACACGTCTGTGCTTGTGAGAGATGCGCGGATGCCCACAGTTCTACTGGGTATACTGGGGAGCTGTCGGCTCAGAAAGGAACAGTCGGGAGACCGCATCTTCGGGAAGCCGCACCTACGGCCGGTAACAATCTAAAGGACCGTAGGTGCGGTTCGAGCTATTGTGCGGTAACGGAAAGCGGGCGGCTTTGGCTTTCGCCCTTCCACTCGGGGCGATAGTAGGCATAGGCCTGGGAGGTGACAGGTTGGGCTTTGACGGGATAGAGCGCCACAGCCTGGAAGCGCAACTGGATCTGGTCACCGGGCAGCATATCCTCGATGTAGAGGACGACTTTGCGACCAGCCACCTCGTAGCGCTTGAGGTTGGGCTGCGCCGCCACGAGCTTATCCAGGGAAGCTGTCACAGGCGCAAAGCCGGTGGGGATGGCGACGTCCAGCACCACCATGCCGGCCTTGACGGGCTCAGGTGGGGTAAACTTGACTTTAGCCGTCACCGTCACCTGGTCATTGACTTCGATCTTGGCGGCGTCGTAGGTTACGTCCATCTGGAAGACGGATTGGGCCTGCTTCTCAGCATCGGGCACGTTGAAGCGGCGCACCGTTTGCAGCACGACCTGGCCTTTGCCTTTCACTGCTACACGCAACTGCCCCTCGTGGGGCACTTCGATCATCTGCAAAACGTCGGCATTGGCGGGCGAGACGCGCACTTCTTTCTGCCAGTCGCCGACCTGCAGGGTAATGGTAGCGTCAACATCGGACTTGGCGCCAGCGGCATAGCGTGTCAAAGCCTGCAATCCCACGACCGTGTCCTGGGTAGATTCAAAACCGCCGAAGGCATTGCGCTGGGAAACTAGCCAGCGGGCCGCGCGGGAGGCATTCAACCGGTCACCGTGCTCGACAAGGGCCACCAGGGCATAACTGGTGGTTTCGACTACCGCGCTGTTCTGGCGGGGTTGAGGAGGGCGAATGGGCGCCTGGGGCGCCGGCGGACCACTTTGGGGCTGTGGCAGGGGACGGTTGTTTTGCCCCCAGGAGAGCCCCTCGTCACTTTCGTGGGCCATGCCCATGAGGTGATCATAGGCCCGGCTTGCCTTGGGGCTGTGGGCCAGCTCCAGGGCATAGGCTGTGAGAGCCAGGGTATAGGCATCGTTGATGGTATCGAGCTGCCGTTCCAGGTAGGCAATAGCCTTAGCAGAAGCGGTGCGCTCGCCGGTTTCTTGCAGCGCGATGGCCAGGTAAGCGGTCAACGCAGTCTTGCCTTGCAAGCCCCCTACCAGCTCCTGGTGAATGACAAAACCAAAGGTATCGAAGGAGCCATCGGTATTCTGGCGTTTGAGAATCCAGGCTTTGGCACTATCCTGGACGGTGTCGTCGATGAAGATAAGACCTTTGGCCTGGGCAAAGGTTTTCATGACGAAGGCGGTTAGCCAGAGGCTGCCCTCTTTATCCTGGTCACCGAAGGCGGAGTAGCTGCCATCGGCACGGCGGTAGATTAATTCGCGCTGGTAACCGGTCATCATGAGGGATTCGGCCTTAGCCATCACTTCCGGCTTAGACTGGCCGGTCTCTTGCAGATAGCGGGCGACGAAGACGTTGGGGGCAAATAGGATCATGTTCTGCTCGCCACAGCCGAAGGGCATCCGCAGCAACTGTTCCAACCCCTTTATGGTCTGGGTTAGAAAGTTACCGGTAATAGCCAGGTAGGCGCGGGCCGAGCCTTCAATGATACCGGCCGGCACACTCAGGTCCAACTGACGGGGCGCAACCGGGTTCTGCTCCGCCGGAGAGAGGACCAGGTTCTCGACGACCTCGCGCTGCACGCCTTCAGGCTCGATGATCAGCTCTTTGACGATAGCATCGGCGGTGGAGCGGGAGCGGGCTGTGATCTTGATCTGCTGGGCGCCGAGCGCATGGGGACGTATGGTAAAACTGACGCTGCCGATATCATTAGGGCCAACGGTGATCGTTTGGACAGGTTGATCCTGTAGCTCGAACCAATCGCCTTTCTCAAGCTCGACGACGAACTCTTCGGTGGAAGTGAGATAGTTATAGAGCGCCACCTTGACCGGGAACTCTTCGCCGCGGATGGTGGAATACGGCAGGTCTGCCTGGACGAAGAAGGGTTGTAGCACGCGGAGCTGGGCTTCGGCGATGCCCAGGCCGGTCTGCTTCGACAGGGCGACAGCGCGCAACATCCAGGTGGTGATGCTATCGGGGGCGGTGAAGTGGGGTGCCGCTTTGCCGGAGGCATCGGTAGTCAGGTCGGTCCAGATCCAGGTCTCGGGGAAGAATTGGCGCACTCGCTGCACTTCCGCCAGGCCGGCATCGTGGGTGGATTCTCGCTTCACAGCTTCAGCGGCATTGGTAGCCATCGGCGGTAGAGCTCCGGCCGCGGCGGGAGCTACCATCGGACCTTTGGCAAGCAAATCCCTCCTAAAGCGGGCGACATCGTACTCCTTCCCGCCAGGTACCTGCTTGTTGCTCAGGACGATAACCCCAGCATCCTGGAAGACCTCTTTGGCGCCCCTGGTGCGTATTTTATCCAGCGGATTTACTTCGTGTAGTTCAACCTGGGGCTGCTGATAGAGGCGCTCCAGCGCATCGAAGACCTGTTGCAGATTCAGGCGATTTTCGGCCAGGATGAAGACAGATTTGTCGACGGCCACCAGGCCCACGCGCGCTGCCCCTTCCGTTTGCAGATTGACGGTTACATCTTCACCGGGTTTGACCTCTGCCTGGCTGAAATTGACATCGACCTTTTGCGGATAGGCGCCCTCGACTGAGAAGGGGATATAATCGGCCGCCACTTCGGAAGTGGGCAGAATCTGATAGACCAACAGGCGGGCATTAGGGGCCATCATGGGCGCCAACGGCAGGTTGATCTCCGGCGAGGGGGAGACGTCGGAGAAGACTACCATACCGCGGGCGATGACTTCATAATAGAAGCTGGTCGCCTGTTTGGTGGCCGTGACCTTGAAACGGGCCACGTCGCCCACCTTTAACACGCCCTGGCTGACCTGCTCCAGGTGGATAAAGCTGCCGGAAGGTGAATAGCCGGACTGCAGCGCCAGAGAGGTAAAGGCTTTATCAGAGGTGGCATTGAGAGAAAGGGAGATGGCATCCGCCGGAGGGGTAAATTTGACGATAGCTTTGCCCCCTTTGACGGCCACCTGGCGCGTCTCCTGGGAGGTATTATTGTTGTCTTTCGTATAAATAACTGCGAGCTGGACGTTGGCGTCGACAGGTTTGCGGTCTGGCGTCTCGGCCACCACCAGAAAGGATACGGGCAGGCCGGGTTTGAAGGTGACGCTATCAGGGATCACTTTCAGGGTGGTAGACGTGGCGGCGACGCTGAGCAGGCGCGTGGTTTTCTCCTCATATCCGGTCGATTTCTCCCTGACGGTGATCTCCAGCGACACATTGCCCAACCCCTTTGCTCCCGGCACGCCGCTGACATACCCCACGGGCGGAAGCTGGAAATCCACCCAGGTTCCGACCTCGCCGTCCAGAGAGCGGGTGATATTGGCAAACTCCTGCCAGGTTCCGACATAACGCAAAGCTCTAATCTGCATCTCTCCCCGCACCGGTTTACCATAACTGTACTGGGCTTTGATGACACCGGAAATTTTATCGCTGGCCAATATCCAATCTTTGGGCAGCTCGACAGTCACCTCATATTTGGGCAAGACATAGCGCTCGACGCGAATATCGGCCTGTGCCGTGCGCTTACCTGCCTGGGCGCTGATTTTCCAGGCGCCCAGGTTGGGTTCGGTAGAGAGGGGCATCTCCACCGAGGCCATGCCGTACTCGTCGGTTTTCACATCCTGCTTGAAGACCTTGGTACCTTTAGCTTCGGTCACATCGATCTGCACGGCGCCGGAAACGGGCTTCAGTTGCGGGTCGAGGGTCACCACCCGGATGTGGACCGGCTGGCCCGGCTTGTAGATGGGTTTATCGGTCTCGACGAAGATCAGGGTGCCGTCCTCCACGCGGATGGGAGACTGGTCCTGGATATGCGGTCCCCCGGTCAGGCGTAGCTGGTAATCACCTTCCGCCAAACGCGGCAGGGCCAGGGAGAGGTCGCCTTTACCTTGAATCAACCCTGAAGCTTCGGCGACACTGCGGCCATCTTTGAGCAAAGCCACCTGCACATTCCCGCTGGCGGGTTTCTGGCCGTCGAAGAGGGAGATGGAGATGGTTTCGGTCTGGCCGGAACGCAGCACCTTGGGAGCCACCGCCAGGTAGCTGCTGGCCGGGCCGCTCGAAGGCAACACCTGGATCTGGCGGGTGGACGTGGGCGTAGGCTGAGAAGCGCCCGCCGTGGGCCGGGGTGTGGGCGTTTCGCCCAGCGCCTCCGGTGTGGCGTCTGCGCCCAACCAACTGCAGCCGCCGATCAAAAACAGTGTCCCGACGGTTATTAACATGATCACTCCTGTGATAAAACTGGTGCCTGGGTGCCGCATCTATAGTACCTCCAAAGTTGTCCGCGTGTCGTTTGACTCTCGATATGGGTGGTTATTCTCATCACAGCGTAGCAATAATAAGTTTAGTGGGATGGAATCCGGTAAACCTGTGATTTAGAGATGCATGGTAGGGGATAAAAGTTCCGCTTAAGTACGACACAGGGCGGTAGGCGAAATTGTGCTCAGGGGACCGTGCGGCCAGGAGACCGCACCTACGAGAAATGGGAACAGATGTAGGTGCAGTCGGAAAATGTGCGGCTCGCGCTCGACTTAGCAAGACTAGGCGCTGAGTATACTCAGCGGACTATCTACGAAGAGCACGAAGAACCACTAAGAAAATGGCTTGAGTTTTCGGGTTTATTCGTGCTCTTCGTGGATTGATCAATCAGTTTGTATCATTCAAAAGCTACCGGCGGTGCGGGGCTATTACTACCACGCAACGGCCATTCAGGCATGAAGAGCAATAACAGAAAAGCCAATACTGCTAGAGGTATAGCATATCGATAGATGTCGGTGACACTGTTGGAGAAAGCGCGCTTGATGGCATCGCCGACCTGGTGGCCGATATCACGGCCCTGCACCAGGGCCTGCTCTTGGGCAGCATCCAGGGTAGTATTAATCTCTTGCAGCGCCTGCGCGGTGACGGAGGCCACCAGGGCCGGTTTCTGGTTATCTATGGCTGTATTGATAGTAGTTATGGCGCTTTCCACGGCCTTGGGATCGGAGAGCATCTGGGGCGGGATCTGCGCCAGGTTCTGCTTCAAGGGTTGCGGCAGGCGGGGATCGGCCTGAAGTTGTTGTAAGGCTTCCGGTTTGCCGCTGCGCAAAGCGGCGGCAATCGCCGCTTTCTGCGCTGCAATTTGGACATCAAGCGCAGCAGCTATGCCACCGGCCTGCAAAGTAGATTTAAGCTGATCAGGCGT
Organism: Chloroflexota bacterium; assembly: GCA_009692745.1. Classification (GTDB taxonomy): domain Bacteria; phylum Chloroflexota; class Anaerolineae; order Epilineales; family SHYO01; genus SHYO01. The sequence continues at coordinate 1,722 of SHYO01000064.1, read as the reverse complement.
CTGTGGATTGGTCAGGATAGCCTGAACTGCTACGGGATCATTATCGCGTACAGCGCGGGTAAGAAGATCGCGCTGAGTGGCAAACTGTTGTTTGATGCCCGTCTCGATTCGCTGTTCGATAGGCTGATCGGCGCCCGCAGCAGCAACGCCACCACCACTACCGTTGCGCAAAGCATTGGGATCGAATTGGGCGGCCATCTGGGGCGGTAATTGAGCAGTGACCGGCGCCAGGTTAGTAGTCATAGCCGTGGTGAGGGTACTGGTCAAAATGACACCGAAGACCGCCGAGCCAACGGCCTGGCCCAATTGTTGGAAAAATTGGCGGCTGGCAGTGGCAGCGCCTATATCTTTGAAAGGCACAGCATTCTGGAGCGCCAGGGTCAGGATCGGCAGCGTGGGACCGAGGCCCAGGCCGATGACCATCATACGAATCCGGACTTCATTCAGGGTGGTGTTCACACCCATCGTAGAAAGCCACCAAAAGCCACCCGTCATGATCACGATACCGATCAAAACCAGGGCCTTATATTTACCTGTGCGCTGTACGATCAAGGACGAGACAATCGAGGAGACCACCAGGCTTAAGGTCAAGGGAATCAGAGCTGTACCAGCAGCAGTTGCGCTGACCCCCAGAACGTTGACCAGGTAGAGAGACAAAAAGAGCACTGCCGCAAAGAAGGCAGCGCCGATCAGCACTGACGCTATACTGACCAAGGTGAAGATGCGGATGCGGAAAAGGTAGAGAGGAATGATCGGTCCCTGGACACGTTGCTCCACCAATAAAAATAGCACTAAACTGACAAGGGAAATAGCAAACAAGCCTAGAATCAGAGGAGAGGTCCAGGGATAAGCTGTTTTATCCAGCGTTAAGCCCAGGAGTAAAGGCACCACAGCGACCATGAGCAGGGCGGCGCCCAAAAAATCAACCTTAGTGACGATGCCACTATCCAACTTAGGCATCTGGGATATGATAAAGACCAGGGCCAGGATGCCCAGCGGGAGATTGACAAAGAAAACCCAGTGCCAGCCGACCGTATCGGTCAAGAGCCCGCCGACATACGGACCCACGACACTGGAGAGACCGAAAGTCGCGGCAAAGATACCCTGGTAGCGGGCCCGCTCGGTAGGGACAAAGAGGTCGGCGAGTATGGCGAAAGCCGTGGAGGTGAGAGCGGCAGCGCCAAAACCTTGGATGCCGCGGAAGATAACCAGGGAGATCATGTTGGATGCAAAGCCGCACATGACCGAACCGGTCAGGAAGATCACAATGCCGAATAACAAAACAATCTTGCGGCCATAAATGTCGGATAACTTGCCGTAAATCGGGACCATCGTGGTACTGGTGAGGAGGTAAGCTGTAGTGACCCAGGCCAGCAGATCGATTCCCTGTAGATCGGCGACGATGCGCGGCAAAGCCGTCGCCACTATGGTTTGATCCAGGGCGGCTAAGAAGAGGCTGAGCAGGACGCCAATTAGAATAATAGCTTTACGGCGTCCGGTGAGGATAGCCGCATAATCGATGCGTGTTTGAGCGGCTGCTACGGGTTGAGTTGCCATTTAGTAATCCTTCGGTTTCTCTAGTTTCGGCTAACCGGCTTCCAGCCAGTAGGCTGCCCAGAAGGTCTGGTGGGCAGCACCAAGGGCCTCGTCATCGTGGCGAGGTCCGCAAGACGAGTTCTTATGTGTCTAAACGCCCTGCAAAGGGCCTTACAGCAGCGCCGC